>NZ_CM000745.1:5470595-5471578 GCF_000161455.1 Bacillus pseudomycoides DSM 12442 | reverse complement strand
TGTGGCGGTACCCCATGCCCATCAACTTAAGAAAACAGAGCAATCTCAAAAAGAAAAAGTAAGATGAATCCTTATAACTAACTGTAGAAAAACAGAATTTTTGTGTAGGCCTTTTTAAAGATAGTAACTTGATGGGGATGTGGTGATACGTGGGGATTCTACGACAAAAGTAGTAGGATTTCCACTTGAATTTCATCTTTTAGATTGATTCATTTAGCTGTTTATTTTAATAAAATAGTGATTAGGTATATTGAGCTTAAAAGATATAAAATGATATTGGTAATAATTAAATACTTATAAAAGGAGGAGTTTTGATGATTAAAGGGATTTTTGAAACACATATTAATGTAAGTAATTATAAAATATCCGCTGAATTCTATGAAAAATTATTTAATATTATTCCTTTGTATGAAGACTCTAATCGAAAATCTAAATTTTACTGGATCGGAAAACCTGGAGAAGCTATGTTTGGCATTAGAGAAAATTATCCTTCACCGGAGGTTCAGCGTCAACATTTCGCTTTTAGAGTAGATGTGAAAGATATTATTAAAGCGAGAAATTATTTAAATGAATTAGGAATTGAATCTGCAAATTTCTTTGGTGGAAATTCCGAAGAATTAATGGTATTCCCTTTTATGCCTGCTGTGTCGATTTATTTTACAGATCCAGATGGTCACTCAGTTGAGTTTATTTCTATGTTAGAGGATAAACCAAGACCGGAACTTGAAATTATGTCCTGGAAAGAGTGGGAATTTATACACGGATGATAATTATAAATTACAATAAAGAAGGGAATAAACATAATGATACAAAACATATACGAAACACATTTACATGTAAGAAATTTAGAAAAGGCGATAGATTTCTATCAAAATAAGTTAGGGTTAGCATTAGCAAGAAAACTATCTAAAAGAAGAGTGGCTTTCTTTTGGGTAGGAGAAAATAAAAAACAAATGCTTGGACTATGGGAAGTACATAATATT
>NZ_CM000745.1:5470163-5470495 GCF_000161455.1 Bacillus pseudomycoides DSM 12442 | reverse complement strand
GCATTTAGATGATTTAGAGACACAAAACCAAAAATTTTATGATTTAACAAAGAACCTAACAGTAGCAGATTTACAAAAATCTATGCTTCTTATTATGCAAAATGATTTACATACATTTGCAAATCAAGTAGATGTAGAACTTGACCTACTAAAACGCTATAAAGAAGATTTGGGTCTAATCAAAAATAGTATTACAAACTTATCTACTAATGTTGATACAACTGACCAGCAGTCTCAAAAGGATACATTAAGACAATTAAAAAATGTAACAAGTTACCTTGAAGAACAAGTTTATAAGTTTTAATATTTAGAATTTAATAAAAATAATATAG
>NZ_CM000745.1:5469683-5470063 GCF_000161455.1 Bacillus pseudomycoides DSM 12442 | reverse complement strand
TGGAATTATAATAACATTTTTCTTTATATCTCCATTGAAAGGGAAAGCAACCAATGTGTGTAATAAGGATTTTTATGATTCTTATAATACTTTATTGGCTCCATATGCAAGTCAAGTTATTAGAAAGCAACTTGGAACATATCATCAATATAGTTTAACAGAGACAAAAGTTATAAAAGTTGAGCGATATCCAAAAGGAACTTTTAATTTTCTTGTCACAGTTGAATATCATACTTATGTAAATGCTCATAATCCTCCGAGTTACAAAGTAACAATTACTTTTAATATTGATCCCAGTGGGGTAAAAGTTAAAGAAGTGAAACAACAGCAAGAATAGAAAAAACAGTGAAGTATAAACTCACTGTTTTTTTATGTACGTT
>NZ_CM000745.1:5469028-5469583 GCF_000161455.1 Bacillus pseudomycoides DSM 12442 | reverse complement strand
ATTAATTTCTTTTCCTTTGTTATACGCTGTCACCGCTGTTTGAGCAGCCGGTTCAATGATATCTTTTGAAAGATTATAGACTTCTTTGAATATAACAAACCCTTGTTCATTTAAAGCTCCTGGTAACAACGCTATTTGTTGTAAATCACCCTCAATTGATTTTTGGGTATTTAGTAATTCATTTTTTAGCTGGTCGATTTTCCCTGTTCCATCTGAACTTAGTACACCTTGCGCTTTTGTCACATCAGTATCGAGATCTTTAAGTTTTGTATCAAGCTGTAATTTAAGATCTGTTAATTCATTAATCTGACGTTGTACGTTGTCTTGGTTCGTCATAGCCATGTCCTGAAGAACTTCTAGCCTATCCAAAAATCCTTCTTTATCTTCTCTATTGTCTACAAATCCTTTTAATGCTGGATAGTAGCTATTAAATTTAGTTACAAATCCTTTACTTTTTGAATTTAATAGAATTAATTTTGGATAAAGTTCCGTTGACCATTCGTTCATATCTTTCTTGATTAGATCTTGGTTCGTATTTAAAGATGGGACTTCCAC
>NZ_CM000745.1:5468695-5468928 GCF_000161455.1 Bacillus pseudomycoides DSM 12442 | reverse complement strand
TTTTTACTACAATTATTTATAAGCTTTAAATACTAACACTACGTTATGACCACCGAATCCTAGTTATGGCTATGCAATCAAAAGCTGACCCGCTCTCACTTTCTACTTTTGTTTTCACATGGTATGGGGCGAAAACAGGCACTGACCGCTTCTACACATGATCGGACGCTCTCTTCCATCCAAAAAAGGGTGTTTTAAGAAGTAGCTCTCCTTTGCTACTTCCCAAAACACCC
>NZ_CM000745.1:5462857-5468595 GCF_000161455.1 Bacillus pseudomycoides DSM 12442 | reverse complement strand
GGTCGTTCAGGTACAAAAACTAATTCCTCATTTCTTTAAAGGCCATGCCCTTGTTTTAGAAGAAGGCGAATGGATGCAGGAAGGGAAAGATGACCTTACAAAGGAAAATGTACCAGATGACACAGCTTATATTATTTACACATCTGGTACCACTGGGAGACCGAAAGGTTGCCAGATTTCTCATCGAAACGTTATTAAAACAGTAAAAAATAACGGCTATATTGAAATCACAACGGACGATCGTTTTCTTCAGTTATTGAATTATGCTTTTGATGGTTCCGTGTTTGATATATACAGTGCCTTGTTGAATGGAGCTAGACTCGTGCTTGCTCCAAACAAAGCTGCTAGCGATCTTAAGGAAATTGCAAGGTTAATGGAAGAGGAGAATATTACGATATCTCTTATGACCACGGCATTGTTTAATGTAATTGTAGATGAGCAGATATCTTGTTTGAAAAACTTGAGAAAAGTCCTGATGGGCGGCGAGAAGGCTTCTGTAAAACATGTTCGCAAAGCCGTTAATTATCTAGGAGATAACCGGATAATTAATGTTTATGGTCCAACCGAAACAACGGTATTTGCTGCTACGTATGAAGCCGATCATCAAATAAACTCTTTGGATTGTATTCCTATAGGCGGCTCAATAAATAATACACAGCTGTACGTTGTAGGCCGCTTTGGTCATCTCCAACCAGTGGGCGTTTCTGGGGAATTATATATAGGCGGAGATGGAGTAGGTAAAGGTTATGTAAACCAAAGTGAGCTTACAAACAAATTCTTTATAGATAATCCTTTCGGTGGAGGTAAGGTATATAAAACTGGTGACTTAGTACGCTGGCTACCTAATGGGAATTTGGAATATCTGGGGAGATCGGATCAACAGGTGAAACTCCGTGGACATAGAATAGAACCAAGCGAGATAGAGGCTAGACTGGCTGAATATCCTGGCATACAAAACTGTGTAGTGGCTGTAAAAGGAGAAGGCTCGAATGAATCTTACTTATGTGCTTATTATGTAGCTGAATTGGAAGTGGAAACTGTAGCGTTGAAGAACTTTTTACAGGAAAAGCTTCCTAGTTTCATGATTCCTACAAGATTTGTGCAGCTGGATGAAATTCCGCTCACCTCAAATGGGAAGGTGGACAAAGGCAGTCTGCCGGAAATACAGGAAACTCATGACCTTCGACATCAAAAAGCAACTACACAATTAGAGCAGCAGCTAGTTGTCCTTTATCAAGAAGTTCTTAACAGGGAGAATATTGGAATCTATGATAACTTCTTTGAATTAGGCGGTCATTCTTTAAAGTTAATGATGCTTACTTCAAGAATATCTAAAGAATTAGCTGTAGATATTTCCTTTAGAGACGTATATGCTAACCAAACTGTAAAGCAGTTGGCAGACCATATAAATTCGCTAGAAAAAAACACCTTCGAGGCGATTAATCCTGCGCTTGAAAGCGAGTTCTATCCAGTATCTTATGCTCAAAAGCGGATGTATCTGGTTCAGGAAATTGAAGGGGATGACAGCACGCACTACAATATGCCAATTGCGTTGAAAATTAAAGGTGCGCTTCAGAAAACAAAAGTAGAGACCATCCTGCAATCATTAGTGGATAGGCATGAGTCTCTTCGTACCTCTTTTCATATTAAGGATGAGCAGATTGTTCAAAAAATTCATCAGCATGTTGATTTTCAGTTTGAAATCATTTCTTCCTCAGGAAGAGATGAATCAGTACTGGTAGAACAGTTTGTACGACCATTTAATTTACAAAGTGGTAGCTTATTTAGAGCGGCCTTAATTGAGAAATCAAGTGAAGATTTTATTCTCTGTCTAGATATGCATCATATTATCTCTGACGGAGTGTCTGCCAATATTCTATTTCAGGAGTTTGTATCTTTGTACCGTAATGAAAAGCTGCCTGAATTATCTGTTCAATATAAGGACTACAGTGTTTGGCAACAGAGAGAAGATCAGGAGCAGAAAATTCGAGAACAGGAGGCATTTTGGCTAAATAGGTTTACTGGAGAGATGCCGGTTTTGAACATGCCTTTAGATTTTCCAGAGCGTGCAGATAAACTGTCCAAGGGAGAGACTTTTCATACGGAAATAAATGCGGATCTACTGGAAAAATTAAGAGACCTTTCTATCAGAGGTGGAACTACGCTGTTTACAACGCTCCTGGCTTCGTTTCATATTTTCCTTTCTAAATATACCAGTCAGGAAGATATTGTGGTGGGTACTCCTATTTCAGGTAGAAGTCATACTGATCTTGAAAGAATTGTAGGAATGTTTGTCAACACATTGGCAATTCGTTTGCAGTCTAATTCTAGCCTTACATTTAATGAGTTTCTTGCCAAAGTAAAAAATGAAGCTGTCCTTGCGTTTGATCATGCAGAATATCCTTTTGAAATGTTGGTTGAAAAGCTGAATCTTTATCGAAATTCCGGTAGCAACCCACTTGTTCACACTATATTTACTTTACAAAGTGAGAGTTCGTCTGCTGATGGAATCCCTGATCTTACGGTAACCCCTTACGAATGGGAGTGGGGAAATTCAAAATATGATTTTACACTTGCTGCAACAGAGGGGGAAAGTTTAAGGATTTCAGTGGAATATAATACTGGAAAATTTAAAAGAAGCACTATTAGGAGAATGCTTAGGCATTTTGAATGGATTTTAGAACAAATTACTAAAAATCCTGATATGTTATTAAAAAGCATTGAGATAGCCACTCCGAATGAAAAGGATATGGTCTTAGAACAGTTTAATAGCACTTATAAACACATTCCAACAAATAAAACTATACATCAGCTTTTCGAAGAACAGGCAGAAAAAACACCCGGATATCCTGCTGTCATATATAAAGATGAGGTTCTTACGTACGGGGAATTAAATAATCAATCAAATAGGCTGGCCAAAATGTTAAGAAAAGCCGGAGTTGGTCCTGAAACAGTAGTGGGAGTAATTATGAATCCGTCTTTAGAAATGGTTGTAAGTACTCTTGCTATTCTTAAATCAGGAGGGGCTTTTTTGCCAATTGATCCTAAATTGCCTGTCGGTAGACAAGTTTATATGCTTGAGGATAGTTCTGCTGATTATTTGGTGGCCCATACGCTTAATCAAATTCCGGAATCTTATGGAGGGAACACTTTTTGTTTAGAGCAGCTATCCTTATCAAACGAAGATGAACCGAACCTTGAGAGTATCATCAAGCCAGACAATCTTGCCTATGTTATCTATACGTCTGGTACAACAGGAAGACCTAAAGGTGTGATGGTAGAACATCTTTCTCTCGTAAATCTGTGTTTTTGGCATAATCACGAATTCCAAGTTATGCCAAAAGACCGAAGCGTAAAATTAGCGGGATTTGGTTTTGATGCTTCTGTATGGGAGATATTTCCTTATTTAATTGCCGGATCTTCTATTTATATAGTAGAAGATGATATTAGGGGGGATGCAGTTGCCTTAAACAGCTACTTTGAGAAAAACGAAATAACCATCAGTTTTCTGCCTACCCAGTTAGCAGAACAGTTCATCCCTCTCAACAATAGCTCATTAAGAATTTTGTTAATTGGCGGAGAGAAAGTTAGAAAAGTAAGTAGTGCACCATATAGAATCGTGAATAATTACGGTCCTACTGAAAATACCGTTGTGGCAACCAGCTGCACACTCTGTGAAAATCAAAGGGAATATCCGATTGGACAACCAATATGGAATAACCAAATCTTAATTCTCAGTCCCGCTGGAAATGTGCAGCCTGTCGGTATTCCTGGAGAACTATATATTGCGGGGAGAGGATTAGCCAGAGGTTATATGAATAACCCTACTCTTACTGAAGAGAGGTTTGTGGAAAATTCTTACTCAGAGGGTAAAATGTATTCAACTGGAGATGTAGCACGATGGCTTCCAGATGGCAAGATTGAGTTTCTTGGAAGACAAGATAATCAAGTGAAGATAAGAGGATTTCGAATAGAGATAAACGAAATAGAATCCTGCCTACTTCAGTATCCATCAATTCAAGAAGCTGTCGTTTTGGCTCATGAGGATGAAAGTAAGCGTTATTACTTATGTGCATATATAGTATCGTCTAATAGAGCTGATTACAGCGAGATTCGGCGTTTCTTACTTGAACAACTTCCTGAATATATGGTGCCAGCTCATGTCATTCAACTTGATCGTATTCCATTAAATCCAAACGGGAAGATAGATAAGAAAAAGCTGTTAGAAGTTACAGAATTCACTTTACCGGTTTCAAAATATACAGCACCAAGTAATCCTCTTGAGAAAAAGTTGGTAGCTATTTTTAAGGATGTTCTAAAAGTTGAACAAATTGGCGTTCATGACAATTTTTTTGAAAGGGGAGGACATTCGCTTAATGCCACTATTCTTCTCTCAAGGATTCATAAGCAGCTTAACGTAGGAATTAAATTACGTGAATTTTTTGCTAATCCTACAGTTTTTGGGACAGCACAGCTCATGCGACAGGAAAAAAATACTCGGTACCTTTCAATTCCGAAAGCGGCAGAACGGCCTTCTTACTCAGCTTCTGCCGCTCAGAAGAGAATGTTTATAGTCGAACAGCTGGATGCCCAGAACGATGGAACGAATTATAATATGCCAATTGTTATGGAAACTAAAGGGAATCTGAGTGCGGAAAATGTTGAAAAATCGTTCAAGTCATTGATAGCTAGACATGAGGCTCTTCGTACGTCTTTCCATTTGGAGGATAGTCATCTTACTCAAGTTATTCATCATCAAGATATACCTTGGAGTTTGGATGTTGTTAGAGCATCAGAATCTGAAATTGAAAATCTTGTAAAGAAATTTATAGTACCATTTGATTTGCAAAAGGCGCCATTATTTCGTGCTGTTTTACTTGAAATTAGTCCAAATCGACAACTTATTATGATGGATATGCATCATATAATAGCTGATGGAATCTCGGCTAATATTCTTTTAAGGGACTTCTGTGCTTTATACCAAGGGTACAGCCTGCCGGACATCACTCTGAACTACAAAGATTTTGCTGTTTGGCAGAAGGAAGATGAACAGATTGAAAAGTTAAAGACCGATGAGGAATATTGGTTAAATATGTTATCAGGGGAACTTCCTGTGTTGGATCTTCCTACCGATTTTACACGGCCACCTGTAAGGCAGTTTAAAGGAGAAACCCTTGAATTTTCAGTGGATAGCTCTATTTTGAAAAAGTTGAAGGAACTCTCAGCTTCAGAAGGGGCAACTTTATATATGACTTTATTAGCTGCCTATAATGTACTTCTTTCTAAATATACAGAAAAAGAAGATATTATCGTCGGGTCTCCAATTGCCGGTAGGCCTCATGCTGATCTTGAAGAAGTAGTTGGTGTATTCATTAATGTTCTTGCTTTAAGAAATAGACCGGAAGGAAGTTTGAGTTTCCGTGAATTTCTTGCAAATGTCAAAACGGAAACATTGAAATCTTATGAATATTCAAATTATCCTTATGAAGAGCTTGTAGAAAAGTTAGATCTAAAACGGGATTTTAGCCGAAATCCTATATTTGATACGACATTTAGTTTGCAGAATTTTGACTTGGACATAGCTATAGGAGAGGAACTGCAATTTAAGCCATATGAGATTGAATGGAAAAGCTCGAAGTTTGACCTAAGCTGGATATGTCAAGAGGGAGAATCTCTTTATATAACACTAGAGTACAGCACTAGCCTGTTTACTCTGGAAACAATCAGAAGAATGAAAC
>NZ_CM000745.1:5460053-5462757 GCF_000161455.1 Bacillus pseudomycoides DSM 12442 | reverse complement strand
TAAAAGTGATATCATATCCTCCATACCTCCTTTAGGTAGTTGAGCCTGTATGGAAGGTTAGAAAACACAGATTAAAACGCACTATTACAATTATTTTCAACTACCAGATGTAATACTAACGTAGAAACACATCTAGTATATCCATTAGCACATACCAAACACTCCCAATTAATAAACATTTGAGACCCGCACGTAGCAACCAATCTGGAAGGTAAAGACCTTTCCTTTTCAGCAATTTAATCCCTAAAATAGAGACTCCTGTCACACCATACACAACTCCTAACTCTCCAATGATTGTCATGTTAATCCCATCCTTTTGGTTTAATAGACAAATTTCCCTTACGATCCTTATAAAGTTGATACTCATCCAACAATTCATTCCATGAGACCGGATACTCATCACCGTACAAATCCTCTTCGATTTTTTGACTCAAATAATAATAACCTTTGTATTGTCGGTCTAAATACACTTCATGACGTACCATGTGTTCTCGTATTGCTGAAATATCTTCTTCTCTTTTAGTATCCCGGTACATCTGACGTAATGATTTTGAAGAATACAGATAAGGGGTACTATATAACATCTGATAATAACTCATGTTGTCTCACCATCCATATAGATTTCTAGATACACTAAATACATATGATGAGGATTCATTTTTTCGAATTTGTACCTCAAAAAAATACAAAAATACGCCATTTCCATTTTAGAATGACGTTCGATAATAAATTACCCTTTTTTAATCATATTTTTATTAATTAATAAAATCTTATATAAATATAAATCTTATATATATATTAAAAATATAAAGATAAAACTTATATAGGGCTAATAAATAGGATTTTATCCTTACTGTAACAAGGGATTTGAGTATGCGATAGCGTAAAAAATCATAAACAGCAAAATCTAACAGCAGAAAATTAACCATTAGTAAGGTATAAAACCTACAAATAATCATAAATAAGATCACGTATTTCTACATAAAAAATGAAACAAATTGATGCATTGTTAAATATATTTATTCAAGTGCTAAATTTTCAATTCATCCACTGTATGTCCACAATTTTATAATATTTACTCACAAAATATTCACAATCTAGGCTAACTAATCAACATAATTAGAATTTGTCACATTACTCACATAAATATTGATGATTTTTGATAGGTGAAGTACTAAAATCCATTTATTTCAATAATAATTGCATCATATTATTCACATTAGGCTCTAATTATCTACTTACCCACGAAATTTAATGTTTTTCTTATGATTTTTTGTAGATATTTGTATGCATTTTAGATAAAAATAGCGTGTTTATTGAAACATAGATGTGGAAAATTAGTTAATTGTAGTACAGCTGTGTATAGAAATGCATAAAAAAAGACTCTATTATGAATAGAATCTAGTAAAGGTATCTATGTGAAGAAATCAGTAGAGGGCTTCTTTTGAATGGAACCAACACGAATAGCCCTCTATTTATAATTTTTTCAAAAATAGAGAGCGGAGTATTATTAATTTTTTTCTATTACCTCAAGTACTTGTTCAGCTGTGGTTACTTGAATCCCAGCGCGTACTAATTGTTCAAATGTACGCATAAACGTAATCAAATTGAACTCATCCGGTACTTCAATAACGCGAAGCTTTTCTTTAGGTAGTCGATCTATCTTTTCAATGAACAATTCGCGAACATCACTCGGAATAAATCGATCTTTATGTCCTCTTGTTTTTAGAAGTTCACGTATTTCTATTTCTAAAGCCATATAAGCATTTAGATTTGCACCTTGTTCATAGGCGTACTTTCTAAACAATGTTTCTTCTTGATATTTTAGATAGTTACGATGATATGATTCCTCTGTAACAGGTACAGCAAATTTGGATTTTAGTAACTCATATGTTTTACGGAACAACTTTTTGATGTTTCGAAGAGAGTACATAGAGAAATGCAATCCAAAATCAAATACAGCTTGCTCCTTTTTTTCTTTTGGAACATGTTGTCCAATAAGAGGGTAAATACCTTCTTTTGCCGCTGTATCAAGAATTTGATATTGTGATGTTTGATTCAATAGTTTTTTCAGCGTATACACTAACTTACTTGGATATTCTTCATTACGATCTATCATGTCACGTAAGCCGCGAATGACAATTCGAATTTGTCGATGACAAGTGTACTTAAGTACATGAATAAATTTATTCATGTCTTGTGCAAATTCACCGATATTCAGTTCTTGTAACACAGATTCAATAAATCGAGCTTTTCGTGCATACGTAACCTTTGGCGTGAATGGATCGCGATACTGTACTTCTCCAGCTTCTTTTGTACATAAGAAATCTGTATGTAAGGATAGATATAACGTCGTATATCTTTTTTTATTTTTAACCCCTTTTTGTAATTTGCAAATTTTGAATAGGGGAGTCCCTGTACATGGTAATGCAGTTGTTAATTCTGTCATAACCGCACGGATTTGATGTGGGTATTTCTTATGTAAAAAGCGGTACATCCCTCCAAAATGAGTTGTATTTCCTCTTTCATCTTGTTTATCTAAGGAACGTTTAAGAGTCGTTTCGCTGTGCTGTTGCATAGCAATGTCCAAGAATAGTTTCTTAGCCGCAACTGAAAGCTCAAAGAAAGCCTTGGTAAATACGACTGGGCTAATATAAACATAGGAATTTGCCTTTTCAGTTTCTTCGTTCATAAAATGAGTGAG
>NZ_CM000745.1:5459624-5459953 GCF_000161455.1 Bacillus pseudomycoides DSM 12442 | reverse complement strand
AGCGCTTTTTTCGTAAGTTTAAAAGTTATGTTAGCGTCTTTTTTACAAACAAAATAAAAATTAACAGACTAACAAACCCAGAGACAGCACAAACAATGAATAGCATTTGATATCCCATGAGTTGTGAAACAAATCCTAGAAGAATGGACCCTAAACCAATCCCTAAATCAAAAGCAGTAAAAAATGTAGCGTTCGCTATTCCTCTTTTCTCTGGTGAAGTTAATCGTATCATGGCTACTTGAAGAGCAGGTTGTGCTGATCCGAATCCAATCCCATACAAAATAGCTGTAATAACTAGTCCAACAATCCCATTTGTCATTGCTAGAACT
>NZ_CM000745.1:5455725-5459524 GCF_000161455.1 Bacillus pseudomycoides DSM 12442 | reverse complement strand
ACGACGAGATTGTGGAATAACATCAGTCACAGCCGTTCCTATCGAAGTTGTAGCAACTGCCCAGCTGATTCCATGGAGAATACGTAAGACCACTAAAAATATAACCCCTGTTACCCAATCATAAAAATACATTGTAATTGCGAAAAATAGTAGTCCGCTTATTATAAATACCATTCGACCATATCGATCCATTAATCCTCCAACAATAGGACGAAAAATGACTGCCGATATTGTAAACACCCCAATAATAAATCCAACTTGAGATTCACTTCCACCTAATTGTTTAATAAACATAGGTAGTGTTGGCATGAGTAAATAAAAACCACTGAATAGTAATAATGCTGTAATGGTCAGCATTATATAGTTTTTTGTCCATAAACGTTCCATTGTAATGTAATCCTGCTTTCTTTCGTTTAATAAGTTGAGAATGGAAAGCTCGCATCAATTGGATCCTTACTACCCAATTGATGCGAGCTAAGCGAATAAAAAAGCAGTACCACCGCTATAAAAGTGTTGGTACTGCCATATAGAATGACAAGTGTTTTGTTAATTAAAACGTACTTGCTACTTTAATCGCTTTTTCAAGCCCTGCAGCAATAATTTCTTCTGCTTTATCTGGGAATTGGTTGTGACCTTCAATTACTATTTTTTCTATATCTTTTGCACCGAAGAAGCTCATCATACTTGCTACATATTTAACAGCCATTTCCATTGGGGCTTTTGGTCCTTCAGAATATACACCGCCACTTGCGTTTAATAATGCAATTTTCTTATTTCCAATAAGACCTACTGGACCTTCTGACGTATATTTAAATGTTTTTCCCGCGCGGTTTAAGTAATCAATATATGTGTGTAATACAGCTGGGATTGTTAAATTCCATAATGGGAAACCAAAAACAACTTTATCAGCTGCAAGGAATTGATCTAAATATTTATCAGCAACAGCTACTGCTTTTGCTTCTTCTGCTGTTAAATCCAATCCTCTACTAGACTTAAATGTGCCGTTAATCATATCTACTCCTACATATGGCAATTCCTCGTTGTATAAATCAAGCTCTACTACTGTCTCATTTGGATGAGATTCTTTATAACTTGCTAAAAAAGCATAATATAATCTCACGCTAACTGATTGATCTGCTGGACGATTGTTTGCTTTTACAAATAAAACTGTTGTCATTCGCTTTTCCTCCTGTTACTCACTCTTTGATGTTGTTATATATTTATTTAATAAAAAGGGTATTATATTGTTCTTTATAATATCTTTTTAAAACTATACTCCATGTCTCCACCTAGAGCTTCAGCTGTATCACCAGTTTCTCTGAAGTCATGTGTATGAATTTTCTCAAACTGACCAAAATTTAGTTGCTTATAAAATTCATAACAAGGGAATCCATCATGTGCACCTTCAATATCGACGGTACCATCTTTTTGGACATGTACAGTTAATAGGTAGTCAACAGGAGGTGCATATACATTTAATGGGTTGCTAGCACTTGCAGTCATCTTAAATTTGACGTCATTTGACTTCCATACAACATCAGTGCACAAAATATTTTCCGTACTAGCTTTTCCTGTTCTCTTATTAACGGAACCATCAGGAGTTTTGATTCTTTCTGTTGTTATGCCGGTATTCGCATATGTGAAAATTTCTTTTTTATAAAAATCTACAACTATTTCTTGTTCAATTCTGGAACGCATAGTATTTACAGCATATGGTGTAAATTCACGTGAGTCACCTTCGAATTGAATCACGTTTCCTGTTTGAGTATCCTTCTTAGGTTCAGTCCAAGACATTGGAATAAATACACTTGCTCTAACTTTAACGATATTAGTCATGAGACACACCTCTGCAATTCTTAATTTTATTTTGGGTAATAATAATATTGACCCATTGAGCAAAACAGATCGCAATTTCTTTCGTATAAATAATTTTGCTGCTTGTAAACTTCTATTCAATATTTATATCTAGATTGTCGTTTTAAAACTGTATTCCATTTCCCCAGCTAGTGCTGCTGGAGTGTCACCAGTTTTTCTGAAATCATGTGTATATATTAATTCAAATGGACCAAAATCTGTTTGTTTATAAAATTCATAGCAGGGGAACCCATCATGTGCACCTTCAATTTGTGCAACCCCACTTTTGTTAACGTGTATAGTTAATACATAGTCAGCTGCAGGTGCTGCTGTATTTAAAGGATTGCTGGCACTTGCACTCATTTTAAAAGAAACTTCATCAGTACCCCACACAACATTAGTGCATACAATATTTTCTGTGCTTGTTCTCCCTTTTTTATACTCGATAGAACCATCTGGATTTGTAATTTTCACAGTTACGATACAAGCATTTGCATGTGAAAAAATTTCTTTTTTATAAAAATCAATAATCACTTCTTGCTCTAATCTTGACCGCATTGTGTTTACAGCATAAGGTGTAAATTCACGTGCATCACCAGTATATTCAAAAAGTTTTCCTGTTGTAGGATCTTTAATAGGTTCTAACCAAGCATACGGGGCAAACACACTTCCTCTAATTTTCACGATGTTAGCCATGAGAAACCTCCATAATTTATTAATTTTTGTTTCGTTGAATCCCTTATTTCTCTTATAACTAATTATAGTCAATTTGATTGACTATATGCCATATAGTACAATAGAAATCAGATGTAGTCAACCATATTGACTTTATTTAAGGAGGTTTTATGTATGAGTCATCCAGTATTTAGTGAATTGGACCTTACGTCACTTTTGTCATTATCCTTTAGCGCATCAATCAATGAACTACATGACAAATTGAGTGAATTGGGATTTGGAGATATTAGACCTGTACACGGTTTTATGTTTAAATGCATCACTCCTAATGGAGCGACAGGTATAGAACTAGCCGAATATTTAGGAATTACAAAGCAAGCTGTGAGTAAAATGGTGGATTATCTTGAGAAAAGTGGTTATGTAATGCGCAAAGCTCATCCAACTGATAAGAGAGGGAAAATTATTGTTTTGACCGAAAAAGGTTGGCTAGTAGTGCAAGCAAAAGAGAAGATACTAACTGAAATGGAACAACGTTGGATTGAAAACATAGGCGATGAAAGAATGCAAATGCTCAAGGAAGATTTAACAAAGTTAGTTTATGAAGCAAATGAGGGTAAATCATCATCGAGGTTAAGACCTGTCTGGTAAATAATGAGTTTATAAAAGGGGACTAACCGTGCACCCATCAAGTTAAGATATCATAATACCCCAGAACGAAAAATCTTTGCATGTTGATCGTTTTTATCGTTTTGGGGTAACTCGTCCTTGTTAGCTTGATGGATATGGGGGCCTTCCCTCATCTCTTACAAAGCATGAATTTCTCGCATTTTTTTCACTCCTTTTCGTGCAAGAAATCCTTCAGGACACACTTTGACGCTTACATTAATAAAAGATAAATAACAAAATCAAAAGCCTCAATTATCTAAATATATATTAGATAATTGAGGCTTTTACATATCAATCTAATCCTTAAAATTTCTTTTTCTCAAACT
This sequence comes from Bacillus pseudomycoides DSM 12442, assembly GCF_000161455.1. GTDB lineage: Bacteria > Bacillota > Bacilli > Bacillales > Bacillaceae_G > Bacillus_A > Bacillus_A pseudomycoides. The sequence goes on along the minus strand of NZ_CM000745.1, from coordinate 5,456,003 downwards.
TTTAATGTAATAACAAAGATTCCCTATAAATACAAAAAACCATATAATACACACAATCCATTTTAAAATAGAGCCTAACTTAAATCCATCCCCTAAAAAAACGACAATTATCATTGCGATACTTATTACCATCATAAATAGATAATAACTCATTTTATCGTGAGTTAATCATTTTCTTCAAAAACATTAAGAAAAGTATACATTCGAAACACTGTGAATAAAGAGGATATAATGTTTGTAACAAAAAAAGAAAAAGTTAGATCCATACTAACTTTTTT
>NZ_CM000745.1:5449816-5455625 GCF_000161455.1 Bacillus pseudomycoides DSM 12442 | reverse complement strand
GAAAGCTCAAATTATACCGTAGGTACCACCTTACTGTTAATAAGATGAGTTCCGGCTGATAATGCTTCCATTTGAACAAATTTTCCTTTTCCATATCGATCACACACCTTTTTCTAGAGTAATACTATCAGTATGTCCAAGTTTAAGAGATTACTTGCAAAAGTTTTAGAGTTTTTGCACCAGAACCCGAAAAAGCCAAGGCCTTTTTGAAAAAGTGCTTGGCTGATTGAGTATTTCTATTTTTACTTAAGTAAAAATCAATCGTGTTTCCTTTTGAATCGACAGCACGGTATAAATACATCCATTGCCCTTTTACCTTAATATAGGTTTCATCGACTCTCCACGAATCATTTGTTGATTTAAGATGATGTCGTACTTTCTCTTCTAATTGAGGTCCATATTGATGAACCCAACGCATAATTGTTGTGTGAGAAATGGATAAACCTCTTTCTTCCATCATTTCCACTAGGTTTCGAAAGCTTAAATTGTACCGTAGGTACCACCGTACTGTTAATAAGATTAGTTCAGGTTGATAATGCTTCCATTTGAACAAATTTTCCTTTTCCATACTGGTCACGCGCCTTTTCTAGAGTAATGCTATCAGTATGTCCAAGTTTAAGAGATTTTTTGCACCAGAACCGGGAAAACTATGTTTATAAATTTTAGGTTACCAGCCCTTTTATTAATTATAATTTGGGTTCTTTATAAAGTTATCTATTATAGCTTAAACAGAAATAGGTTTAAATTACATAGGGAATTACTCTCTACTTTATGTTTTATATATGCTGTAGGAGTAATAAGTGTAACTATTTTCCCTTTAGCAATAGGTCTTCAAGAGTCGTTCCCAACGAAAAATAATTATGTTCCTTTTGCGAGTATAAACGAACTACTACATCATTTTTACTTTATGGTCCCTTTGCGCAATATAGGAGGAAACATTCTACTGTTTGTACCTTTTGGAATTCTAATACCAATGAAATTCAAAAAAGTAAATAAAGGGTTTAAAATAGTATTGTTGGGGTTTTTAAGCTCTTTGACAATTGAATGTATCCAGTTATGGCTTACTTTTAGATCATTTGATATTGATGACATTATTTTAAATAGTTTTGGGGTATATATTGGATTCTTAATCTATAAGTGGATCACTCTGATTTTTATGAGTAGACAATCCGATGAAAAGATACATCAAGGGCTTTAATCCAACTTCTAATAACGAGAATAATGTTAACTAATAACACTTAAAGTTAACAACTGCATTTTCTCCCCAAGTGATACGAAATTTAATGGAGGTTGATCATGTTTAACAAATCATCTTACCATGCTCTAATTTTGATACTATTGGCAATACTACTTCTTTCTGCTTGTAATAAATCAATGGTAAATAATAAAAGTGAAGGAAAAGACACATTTACCTTTCAAGGAAAAATTGTCAAACTAGATAAGGAACATAAACGAATGCTCATCTACACTGAAGATCATGGAAAGGTATGGGTGCGGATTCCTAAGAATGACGAGATACAAAACTATGAATTGGATCAAGAAGTTGGTGTTTGGATAGAAGGAGGAATAGAAGAAAGCTCTCCTGCTAAGGCAAAAGCGTCACGTATTGAAAAGATTGGGAAATTGCTTTTGCCTAAAACCTCCAGCGAATAATTACTTCCGCTAACGAAAATTATGTAAATGAGCTGTCCAAATGGATGGCTTATTTTATTTTTAGGTTAACGTGGCTTTTTTCCAAAATGCTGGCGGTACCCCATGGCTATCAAGCTAAGAAAATATAACTCCCCCAGAACCAGATTTTGTCCTAATTTGTAATAAAAGAGCTCATTTTTTCGTTATGGGGGGTGACCTGTTTTCTTAAGTTGATGGATGTGGGCCTCACCATACATGCCCATCAACTTAAGAAATTAATTGTTCCCCAAAACGAAAAAAATAAACTAAATTCCCATGGATACCTATGAAAAGAAGAAATTTTTGGAACTATAAGAGTTAGTAATGAATTTCTCGATATGGATATTAATACCATTGTTGGTTGTAATATTCAACAGTTAATGTAATATGATGAAAAAGTGATGGTTATCACCCTATTTGTTTCTCCTTATGCCATAGATAAGACCGAGCTCCTGGTCTTATCTTTTTTTGCATATTTTCTTAGGGGGGAAGAGTGAAGAAATACACGGATAAACATCCTGACATGAACCATGCAATTAAATTACGAAAACATACCAATAAAACAGTAAAGGAAATATGTCAGATTACAGGAGTGAGTCAGGATGCTCTATATCGTAGATTAAAAGAACTTGAATAAAGTCCTTTTTTGATTTGTAATTAAACCCCAGAGTGGCCCCTCATACCCTGAATCGTTTCCGTACCTCTTATGGAAAAGTTTCCCACATTCGATATACTATTAAGTGCGAAGGGGTTTTTTTGAAGCTGGAAGAATTACCTTATTATTAAACTAACAAAGCAGGTTAGTTTTGTAAGGAAGTCATTATCTATATTGAATTGGAGGAATTAAAATGTATATGGAACAAAAGATACTTGAATTACTTAACGAATTATATCCAGTGAATTTTATTAAAGTCGAATCAGTAACAAATGAAATGTATCGGTGTATTGCAGAACAAGGTGACTTCTTCGCTAGAATAACGAACTATAAAACATATGATGAACAGTTAGAAGAGGTTAAATATACAAACTTTTTATATAATGAAGGATTTGGTGTCCCGCCTGCCATATCTTCTTTAAACGGTAAATTAGTAGAAAATATAACACTTGATAAGGACGTTTTAACTGTTTTATATAATGCAGCTTCTGGTGTACATTTACCAAGAAGTCAATGGAATGCCAATGTATTAAAAGAATTAGGTCGGCAAATCGGTAGATTACATCGTTTATCAAGGAAATTTGAAGATATAATGCCGACTAAATATATCAACGATTGGCATGATAATGAGGAATATGATTTTCATAAATATATACCTAAAGAAGAAAGTACTATTAGAGAAATAGCACATAAGGTGTTATCTACAATTAAAAATTTGCCAAAATGTAATTCTACATATGGTTTACTACACGGGGATTTATGGTTAGAAAACATATTAGTAGATAGTGATTCGAAATTGACAATGGTTGATTTTCAAGATTGTGAAAAACATTATTATATATTTGATTTAGCCGTTCCAATATATAGTGCGTTGGAGTATTCGTTTGTAGGGAATGGCAACATAGTTGACTATGGACGTTCTATTACGAAAGCAATAATCGACGGATATCAAGAGGAAAATGATATATCTCCAGAGATGTTAGAGAAACTTTCTCTATTTATTAAATTGAAGGAAATATTTGAATATAACTTAATGCATATGTACTGGAATAAAGAGAGGTTAACTGAAGAACAAATACGAATAATGAACCACTTTAGAATAAGGATTGAACATAATTACTCTATTCTTAATATTTAACCAACTTTTATTATTAAACTAAACTACGTTAATCATGTTTAGGGGCATAGCGTGAAATTTCCTATGGCACTTGCGGTTCTGGTGCAAAGATAAAATAAAAGAGAATATAGCGCATATATTTCTAGTGGAATTGTATTTGATGCTGCTAGCCCGAATAATTGATGGATGAATTCTTTCTGGTTTTGAACAGACTGATCCTGTAAATCAATCTGTTCTTTTTTAATCATATACATGGCTTCTACTCCTGCAAGAATGGATGTAGCTGTGCTAAAAGACTTGAACCCTAACATAGAACGCACACGTTTCTTAATAAAACGATGATCTTGTTCCACTATATTATTGAGATATCTAACTTGTCTTAGCTTTATCGGGTCACCTTACATGCCCATCAACTCAAGAGATTTTAATACTCTCAAATACCAAAAAACGTTATCCTTTCTAAACAAGATAAATTAGAAAGGATGACGTTTTCTTATGAATCCCTCGATTCAAGATGAACTACTACCATTTGCAGAAGAATTACAACGATATGTTACACCTGTATTCTTAGAAGAACTTGCAAGAGAAATCGGATTTATAAAACGAAAACGTAAGTTCTCTGGATCAGACTTAGCTACCATTTGTATTTGGATCAGTCAACGGGTGGCAAGTGATCCCTTAGTCCGATTATGTAGCAGGCTTCATGCAGCTACTGGTACTTTACTCAGCCCTGAGGGCTTAAATAAACGTTTAAATGCTAAAGCAGTTTTGTTTTTACAACATATTTTTTCTTTACTGTTACAACAAAAAATATGTGAACAAACGCAATTTTCTAATCATCTCTTCTCTTATTTTGGGCGAATTCGTATCCTAGATGCTACCTTATTTCAAGTGCCAAATGCTTTAGAGAATGTATATCCAGGCTCTGGAGGATGTGCCCAAACAGCCGGAATCAAAATTCAATTAGAATACGATCTACACAGTGGGGAATTTCTTAACTTTCAAGTTGGACCAGGAAAAAATAATGACAAAACTTTTGGTACAGAGTGCTTAGATACCTTACGACCAGGGGATTTATGTATTCGTGATTTGGGTTATTTTTCATTGGAAGACTTAGATGAAATGGATCAACGAGGTACATACTATATTTCTCGTTTAAAATTGAATACGAATGTATATGTGAAAAATCCGAGCCCAGAATACTTTAAAAATGGTGCAATTAAGAAACAATCGGAATACATACAAATCGATGTAAAACAGATTTTGAAACAATTACAGCCTGGAGAAACATTTGAATTAAAAAATGCTTATATTGGTGATAAACAACAGCTGTTTGCACGCGTCATTTTTAATCGATTAACAGAAAAGCAACTTCAAAAACGACAAGCGAAAATCGCGGAAAAAGAAAAATCACAAAATAGAACGTACTCAGAGAAAAGTAAAATGGTAGTGGGATTAAACGTATATGTGACGAACACACCTTGGGAATGGGTTCCGATGGAACAGGTACATGAGTTATATACTTTGCGTTGGCAAATAGAGATTGTCTTTAAAACGTGGAAATCACTCTTTAAAATAGATCATTATCGCAATGTAAAACAGGAACGATTAGAGTGCCAACTATATGGAAAGCTCATCGCCATTTTCCTGTGCTCCTCTACTATGTTTAAAATGCGTCAACTACTTTTACAAAAGAAGAAAAGAGAATTAAGCGAATATAAAGCAATAGGAATGATCCAAGATTATTTATATCTTCTGTATCAAGCTATACAGAAAAACACCCAAGAAATAACAAAGATTCTAATCCGCCTATTCCACCTACTACAGAAAAACGGACGGAAATCTCATAGGTATGAGAAGAAGACAGTCTTTGATATTATGGGTGTTATCTATGAATATAGTGGATTTAGAAAACAAAAGAAAACTGCATAATCTTTAAAAATAATACCTATTTAGGTTTATTTGGCATACTCATTTTTACGGATAAAAAGTGTTTTAAGAGTTTTTTAGTATATTTGAACGGAATTTCATTTTGTTTCTGTTCTTAAGTTGATGGGTATGGCCTCACCATATCATTTCGGGAATTTTGTACGTTTAGACACAATTTAGACACATTTGAGCGGTTTCCTGTACGTTAAATTAAAATGAATAATTACTATTTTTCAGCATATCCTAACTCTTATCCTATAAGGGGTACAGCCGAGATACGTGTAATTTTGAGTCATAGGCTTACTTTTATTTCCAAACGCAACCTATTGAACTTATAACTAGGTTTCGTTACGTCTGTTTATAATAAAGAGCTTGTCATTGTCTATTATGGGTTAACCCTAATCATCCATTAGTTAGTTACTGAAAACACTTTGTTC
>NZ_CM000745.1:5449013-5449716 GCF_000161455.1 Bacillus pseudomycoides DSM 12442 | reverse complement strand
GAAGCAAACTGAAGGACCCTGCTTCCCTCCCGTATGCCATATGTTTCAGCCATGAGCTGCAAATTACTTACACCTCGATGCTCTATTAACACACCTTTCGGTTTCCCGGTCGACCCCGATGTATATATAACATAGGCCAGATCTTCCGCCTGATTGATATGTTCAAGATTCTCATCAGCTCCGTTATACACATGAGGCTGATCAATCAGAATAGTCTCTCCCGTAAAGCCTTCCATAATTTTCACACTACTTTGTGTTAAGAGGCGTTGAACCCCACTGTCTTCAAGGATATAGCGAATCCTTTCTTCAGGATATGACGGGTCAAGTGGGACATAAGCTCCACCTGCTTTTAGTACACCCAGAATACCGACAATCATTTCAAGGGAGCGGTCTACCATGATTCCAACCAGCTCTTCCCTAACCGTTCCTCTTTCTCTTAAAAGTCTTGCAAGCTGATTAGCCCTAGAATTCAACTCTCGATAAGTAAGCTGTTCGTCACCAAAAACTACGGCTACAAGCTCAGGTGTTCTCTGAACCTGTTCCTCAAACAGTTGATGGATTGCTTTGTCATTCGGGAACGGCTTTTCAGTTTGGTTAAAGGTATACAGAAGCTGATGTTTTTCTTCCTCTGTCACCAGAATCATATCTGACAGCTTTTGGTCAGGATCTTCAACTATCTGATACAACAGATGGAGGAAGTGAT
>NZ_CM000745.1:5445905-5448913 GCF_000161455.1 Bacillus pseudomycoides DSM 12442 | reverse complement strand
TCAAAACTAGATAACATTTGCTTCATATTATATGGTTAAGTCCTCGATCTATTAGTATTCGTCAGCTCCACATGTCACCATGCTTCCACCTCGAACCTATCAACCTGATCATCTTTCAGGGATCTTACTAGCTTACGCTATGGGAAATCTCATCTTGAGGGGGGCTTCATGCTTAGATGCTTTCAGCACTTATCCCTTCCGCACATAGCTACCCAGCTATGCCCTTGGCAGAACAACTGGTACACCAGCGGTGCGTCCATCCCGGTCCTCTCGTACTAAGGACAGCTCCTCTCAAATTTCCTACGCCCACGACGGATAGGGACCGAACTGTCTCACGACGTTCTGAACCCAGCTCGCGTACCGCTTTAATGGGCGAACAGCCCAACCCTTGGGACCGACTACAGCCCCAGGATGCGATGAGCCGACATCGAGGTGCCAAACCTCCCCGTCGATGTGGACTCTTGGGGGAGATAAGCCTGTTATCCCCGGGGTAGCTTTTATCCGTTGAGCGATGGCCCTTCCATGCGGAACCACCGGATCACTAAGCCCGACTTTCGTCCCTGCTCGACTTGTAGGTCTCGCAGTCAAGCTCCCTTATGCCTTTGCACTCTACGAATGATTTCCAACCATTCTGAGGGAACCTTTGGGCGCCTCCGTTACACTTTAGGAGGCGACCGCCCCAGTCAAACTGCCCACCTGACACTGTCTCCCGGGTCGATAAGACCCGTAGGTTAGAATTTCAATACAGTCAGGGCGGTATCCCACCAGCGCCTCCACCGAAGCTAGCGCTCCGGCTTCAAAGGCTCCCGCCTATCCTGTACAAACTGTACCAAAATTCAATATCAGGCTACAGTAAAGCTCCACGGGGTCTTTCCGTCCTGTCGCGGGTAACCTGCATCTTCACAGGTACTATAATTTCACCGAGTCTCTGGTTGAGACAGTGCCCAAATCGTTACACCTTTCGTGCGGGTCGGAACTTACCCGACAAGGAATTTCGCTACCTTAGGACCGTTATAGTTACGGCCGCCGTTTACTGGGGCTTCAGTTCAGAGCTTCGCTTACGCTAACCCCTCTCCTTAACCTTCCAGCACCGGGCAGGTGTCAGCCCCTATACTTCGCCTTACGGCTTCGCAGAGACCTGTGTTTTTGCTAAACAGTCGCTTGGGCCTATTCACTGCGGCTTTCCGTTAAGAAAGCACCCCTTCTCCCGAAGTTACGGGGTCATTTTGCCGAGTTCCTTAACCAGAGTTCTCTCGCACACCTTAGGATTCTCTCCTCGCCTACCTGTGTCGGTTTGCGGTACAGGCACCTTTTATCTCGCTAGAAGCTTTTCTTGGCAGCGGGGAATCAAAGACTTCGCTCCATAAGGAGCTTCCCCATCACAGCTCAGCCTTCACGATAAGCGGATTTGCCTACTTATCAGCCTAACTGCTTGGACGTGCACAACCAATCGCACGCTTCTTCTATCCTTCTGCGTCCCTCCATTGCTCAAACGATAAAGAGGTGGTACAGGAATATCAACCTGTTGTCCATCGCCTACGCCTGTCGGCCTCGGCTTAGGTCCTGACTAACCCTGAGCGGACGAGCCTTCCTCAGGAAACCTTAGGCATTCGGTGGACGGGATTCTCACCCGTCTTTCGCTACTCATACCGGCATTCTCACTTCTAAGCGCTCCACCAGTCCTTACGGTCTGACTTCACTGCCCTTAGAACGCTCCCCTACCACTGATACCATAGGTATCAATTCGCAGCTTCGGTGGTGTATTTAGCCCCGGTACATTTTCGGCGCAGAGTCACTCGACTAGTGAGCTATTACGCACTCTTTAAATGGTGGCTGCTTCTAAGCCAACATCCTAGTTGTCTAAGCAACTCCACATCCTTTTCCACTTAATACACACTTTGGGACCTTAGCTGGCGATCTGGGCTGTTTCCCTCTTGACTACGGATCTTATCACTCGCAGTCTGACTCCTAAGGATAAGTCATTGGCATTCGGAGTTTGACTGAATTCGGTAATCCGATGAGGACCCCTAGTTCAATCAGTGCTCTACCTCCAAGACTCTTACACTTAAGGCTAGCCCTAAAGCTATTTCGGGGAGAACCAGCTATCTCCAGGTTCGATTGGAATTTCTCCGCTACCCACACCTCATCCCCGCACTTTTCAACGTGCGTGGGTTCGGGCCTCCATTCAGTGTTACCTGAACTTCACCCTGGACATGGGTAGATCACCTGGTTTCGGGTCTACGACCACGTACTAAACGCCCTATTCAGACTCGCTTTCGCTACGGCTCCGCCTCTTCAGCTTAACCTCGCACGGGATCGTAACTCGCCGGTTCATTCTACAAAAGGCACGCCATCACCCATTAACGGGCTCTGACTATTTGTAGGCACACGGTTTCAGGATCTCTTTCACTCCCCTTCCGGGGTGCTTTTCACCTTTCCCTCACGGTACTGGTTCACTATCGATCACTAGGTAGTATTTAGCCTTGGGAGATGGTCCTCCCAGATTCCGACGGAATTTCACGTGTTCCGCCGTACTCAGGATACATTCAAGAGAGAACGAAGTTTCGACTACGGGGTTGTTACCCTCTATGACGAGCCTTTCCAGGCTGCTTCGTCTACCTCGTTCCTTTGTAACTCCGTATAGAATGTCCTACAACCCCAAGAGGCAAGCCTCTTGGTTTGGGCTAGATTCCGTTTCGCTCGCCGCTACTCAGGAAATCGCATTTGCTTTCTCTTCCTCCAGGTACTTAGATGTTTCAGTTCCCTGGGTCTGTCTTCCTTACCCTATGTATTCAGGTAAGGATACCATACCATTACGTATGGTGGGTTTCCCCATTCGGAAATCTTCGGATCAAAGCTTACTTACAGCTCCCCGAAGCATATCGGCGTTAGTCCCGTCCTTCATCGACTCCTAGTGTCAAGGCATCCACCGTGCGCCCTTTCTAACTTAACCAAACTAAAATTAAAAAATATGAGCTACACTGTTATCTAGTTTTCAAAGAACATAC
>NZ_CM000745.1:5444906-5445805 GCF_000161455.1 Bacillus pseudomycoides DSM 12442 | reverse complement strand
TTATACACTAAATGATTAAGCCAAAGGAAACATAGCAATATGAATCTCCGAATTTAGTTATTTAAAAGATATAGCAGCTGAAGACTCATCCTCCGAACTCCCTCCAGCAATACATAATGCAGGCACTTAAAGATTAGAAACATCACTAGTTTCACAAAAAGGATAACGATTCGTTTCATTCCATAATTGAATGAAAGTTCTCCCAGCACTATTCTCATGAATTTCATTCATATACGAAACTACTTCTTCATTTTCAAACATTTTTTATGATGCACAGCTTCTTGTTATAAGGTTTCTTCTCAATTCTATGGTTGAACTGAAAAAAACATCAACAAAAGTTAATAATTTCATTTTACTTGGTGGTCTTTTCATAAACAAAAATATCGCTAATCTATTTACTTTCTTTCATTAAATTATTTAAATAAAACATACTTCATATTACAGTAGTGTTTATAACATGATGAGATTCTAAAATGAGGTTCGTAACGCTTAATGATGTTAGAAGATATATTTAAATAAGGAAATAATTATACTTTTTAATATTTACAGCTAATAAACTAACCAACTATCACTTAATCATTATTTCTGTATAAAGTGACCGCTCTTTATTTTAATAACATAAAATAATTTATTAACTTGTCTAATTCCTGGCTCATTTCAAGTACTTTTTGGTGTTGAAATCCATAATTTGAAACAAGTGCAAAAAGTTCTTCTTTTTTCACTTCAATGATATGTTCTAATTTTCTCAGCTCCATGTTTTATTTACTCGCTCCAATTTGAAAATATATGTACTCTAGTATAGACTACTTACATAATAAGTAAAAGTGTTATGTTTATGTAAATCTTACATCTTTAAGAAAAAGCTACTCCCCATTACAAGAAAAAATGCTTTACAAAAA
>NZ_CM000745.1:5434241-5444806 GCF_000161455.1 Bacillus pseudomycoides DSM 12442 | reverse complement strand
CATTACTTGTTTTTGTTTCAGCGAAGGAAATAGAAGAATAATTAATAGTGCATAAGCCAATTGATAAACATGCTAGTAATTTTATTCCCTTAGTATTTTTCTTGATTTTCAAAAAAATCAACTCCTTCCTTTTTTTCGTATTAAGGTATGATAATTATTTATAAATAATTGCTAAATAGTGAACTTACATAAATGCTTTTAAAAGTTCTTGAACGAATGGAAGTGCTCCACCTACAAATTTTAAAATTGTCATTGCGATTGTCATATTATTTCCTCCTCTTTTGTTGTTTCTAAGATGTGATTTATCTTTATGCTTTCATTATAGTAAGCGCTTACATTTTTATCAATACATTCTTATATGCAATATTGCATACCTGAGTAAGGTCAATGAAATATCACATTTTCGCATTAAGACATGTATTGGGAATTAATTGTTCCCTAAAACAAAAAAATGAACTGAATTCTCATAGACAACTATGGTGAGGTGAAATTTTTGTTTTGCGGTACTCCCAAAAGTATAAATGCTAGTTTTAAAATCATCTTATAATTACCTCTGTCTATTATATTTTTTCTATGTATGTATTTCTTATACCTTTATTATTACATTGAAATAATAGCGTATTTTTTCATTTTAGGGGGTATTTTGTTTTGTTAGCTTGATGGCGATGGGGCGGCACCCCAATATGCTTGGATTAAAATCATTGCAAACAGCTAAAAAAGTGATTGCTGGAATAGAAGTTATGCATATGATCAAAAAAGGACAAACTCCCCAAGGTGAGAAGTCTGTCCAAAAATAGATATATCTTATCCATGATCTCTTTGGTTTAACAACTTAAAATTCAATTCCGCTAGGATCTTTCGTTCTTTTTTCATATCCCACTATTTTTGCACCAGAACCAACAATAGTGAATTAGAATAATGACTTAATACTTGCTAGGACAGTAAGTATACCTATAATAATGACAAATACATTGCTCATTTTCCCTCTGTATTTAGCTAGTACTGGTACTTTACGGATCGCATACATTGGTAATAGACATAAGATAGCAGCAACTAACGGACCGCTAAGGGCATCAATGATTCCAAGAATACTTGGATTTGCATAAGCGACATACCAGCATGTTAATACGACAAAAGTAAGGATCATTGTCTTAACTGTTTTTTCTCCTATATCTTTTCCGCGTGTTTTACTGGACTTGATAATCATGTCACGCATTACCTCATATGCTCCTATATAATGGCCAAGGAAGGACTTTGTTATAGCCATAAAAGCAATGATAGGAGCTGCAATAGTGATTATAGGCGAATTAAGCTCATTAGCAAGATATGATAGGATTGACAAGTTCTCTTTTTTTGCCATTATAAGATCATTTGGAGTCAAACTCAAGGTACTGCTCCAAACAAAGAACATAACAACAACGAATGTCATGATATAACAAACTTTTTGTATTTGAGCACATTTGGCATCAGTAGCTTCTATTCCATAGGTAGCTCTCTGTTTCATAACAAATGACGAAATCATAGGAGAATGATTAAACGAGAATACTATGATTGGTAGTATCATCAATATCGTTCCAAAATATCCTGTTCCTGTTGAAGCAGTAGAAACACTTGAAAAACTAAGCATTGACGTATTCCACTTTGGAATCAAAGATATTGCGATAAAAAGTAGAGAAGCTATGAAAGGGTATACTAGCATACTCATTATCTTTACAGTGATATCTTGACCAAAATTTAGTATAGCTATAAGACCGAGTACTAATACAAGTGATAAAATGGCCCTTGGAGGCTCCTGCATGTGCAATTGATGCACGATAAAACTACTTGCAGTATTTGTAAGTGCAACCGAATACATCAGCACGATAGTATAAATTGAGACGAAATATACTATGTTAAAAATTATACTTGCCTTATTTCCGAAATACTCTCTTATTGTACCTGTAATCCCCTCATCAGCAGAATTGGAAGCGTATATCATTTTAGCAAGCGCCCTATGTGAGTAATACATAACAGGATATGCAAGTATGGTAATTAACAGTAATGATAATAAACCACCTGAACCTGCATTAATAGGTAAAAAGAGTACTCCTGCTCCAATTGCTGTTCCAAAAAGGCTCAATGCCCAGGTAGTATCCTGTTTATGCCACTTTTTAGGGTCTGGATATTTCTCATTTTTTACTGCAGTATTTTCAGCTTGAAATTCTATTGTTTTTGCAGTATTCCCATTCATATAATAATTCCTCCTTGTATCCTATTCTTACGTCTCTTTTTAAAGCTTAGGAATATAGACCATTCTTGAAAAGCGAATTGCTTACAAGATGCTCCACATCGTGTGTCCTTCTTCTAAGTTGATCAAAATCGAAAAATTCGCTAGTCATCAACCCGATGAATTTGTTAGCGTTTACAAAGCATTTTAATTATATAGTAGTATATTTTAATTGTATAGTAGTATATTTCAATGACAATGGCTCTTAATATACAGACATCCTTAGGAGAACAATAGAGAACAGAATTGTTAACTATTTCACAATATTTCAAATAACCGTTTATTTATTTAATTGTTTCTCTCCAAAAATTTTACTTTTAATGGAAATACCTGTAGGTGTGGCCGCAATTCCGCCTAAACCTGTCTCTCTTAATTCGCGAGGCATCTGTCTTCCAACTCTATACATCGCTTCAATAACTTCGTCAGCATTGATGATATTGTTTACGCCGGCTAATGCGATGTCCGCTGCTGCTAAAGCATTTGCCGTTCCAATGGCGTTTCTCTTTACACAAGGAATTTCTACCAAACCAGCGACCGGATCACAAACTAAACCGAGTAAATTTTGTAATGCGGTTGAGAAAGCTTCAGAAGATTGCTGTGGCGTTCCTCCAGCAGCTTCTACCGCTGCAGCCGCCGCCATTGCTGAGGCACTGCCTACTTCAGCTTGACATCCTCCGTACGCTCCGGAAATACAAGCGTTATTTGCGACTATCATTCCAAATAAAGATGAAGTGAATAGAAAATGGACCATATCTTCATGACCTAACTGAAACGTATCTTTAATACTAAATAGGACTCCCGGGATTGTCCCACTCGCACCTGCTGTTGGAGTCGCACAAATAGCCCCTAATGAAGCATTTACTTCATTAACACCGATAGCACTTTGAATCCCTAACACCATCAAATCTCCAGAAAGAGTTTTTCCGTTTTCTCGATATTTTTTTATTTTAACAGCATCGCCTCCGGTTAAACCAGTCGGAGAAAATACCCCGTCGCCCTCGATACTTTTATTTATGGCATTTTCCATAGTCGCTAAATTTTTTTCCATTTTACTCCAAACTTCTTCATAAGAAGTTTTAGTTTGTTCGATTTCCTGTTCGATTGCTAATTCATAAATTGGCTTTTGCCTTTTATTAGCTGCATCCACAATTTCTTTTATGGTCATATACATATTTTTTCACCCCTTAATGTAACTAAAGAATAATGATATTAGCTAGACCGCTTAAACTTCCCAATTCCTTCTGAGCATCACCAGGCAATAGCGAATCCAAAGCGAATGCATATAAATATTTTCCGCTTTCTTCTAAACTATGAAAGTCGTTAATTTCCACATCATATTGTTTAAAGATCCTGCGTAAGACAAATTCAAAGTCAGCTCTTTCGGAAATCGCAATAATAACTGGCAATGGGCCCTGAAGATCTAAGCTAAATCCGTCAATTTCAACATGTTTGACTTCAATTAATCCGCCGCCGACCGAAATACCCACCGTTCTAATACTTCGATTTTCATCTTCTAAATATACATCTGCCGTATTTGGATGACCAGCAGGACTATCACCTGCTTTTTCAATAAAGGTAATGTCCATGCCTTTAGATTCTGCTATTTTAATAGCATCTGGCACTTTGCTGTCATCGGTAGCAAATCCTAATATTCCAGCAATAATTGCAAAATCAGTTCCGTGTCCTTTATGGGTTTCAGCAAATGATTCATAATACCTTACCACGACTTTTTTTGGAAGACCTTGAAATAATTTATTAGCAACTGCTCCAATAGCTAAAGCACCTGCAGTATGTGAGCTTGAAGGACCTATCATGACCGGCCCAATCACATCAAAACAACTTTTGTATTTAACAACCTTTTTTTCTTTAATAGATGCTACATTCATGTTCATATAAGCACCCCCATAATTTATTATTTTTAATTGCAGTTGAATCTAAGTTATTAGAATGACCAATTCAAAATAAGATCTGGCTGATAACGCTTCCATTTTCATGTTGAATAAATTTCCCTTCTGATCACACACCTTTCTTAGAGTAATCGTATCAGTATGTCCAATTTTAGAAGATTACTTGCAAGGTCTTTAGAATTTTGCACCAGAATCAGGTTTGATATTTTCTCCAGAGGTAATAGATTATCTCTCGACGCCCTCATTATAACTTGTATATTTATGAGTTTAATATTTTTTTATTTTTAGAAAGATTGAATAAACAGAATTTTGAATGGGTAATAAATTACACTTGGCATGTAGCAATTGTGTCCATTGTTTGAAGCTGTATTAGTTAGTAAAAAAATAAAAATAACACAGAGTTCCTTTGATTAACACATTGATTATATTGGGAACTCATTATAAAGATACTTATATTTTCCTTTGTTGAAACATCTTATTTTAAACGTGAAAGCTGTTGTAATAAATGATTAGTGTAGATGGAAAGGAATAAATTAAGGAAATATAAAATCCTTTCGGGTATTTATTATTAATTTTGCATTTATATACATTTCTCAGAAAAAAGGAACTTCTTTTCAAGGTGCCGCCACATGCCCATCAACTTAAGAAATCCAACTACCCCCAAGTGTAAAAAATGTTATTCTTTCTAAATGTAGTACTTTGAGAAAAAACGATAAATCCTTTACAAAGAATATTCCCTACTTTCTAAACCAAGAGTAGGGAATTATGGCGTTTTAATAGACTTAGGAAGATAAATACGGTTCTGACTACAGATAAGGCTCCTTCCTTAATTTGCGCATTTAAAAAATTACAGAGAATAGACTTTTACAAAAATACCTTTCATCGTACAACAAAATATCTCAGTAACCTCATTGAGTAAGATCATCGATACGTGAAGCGCCGTTTCGCTCGTTCCTTAGGATTTCAAAGTCTTCGTCATGCCTCACGTACGATAAAAGGGATAGAAACGCTTCATGCCATATACAAACAAAGACGAAGTCTTCAATCAGACTCCGTCTTTTCGACGTATAACGAATTACAGAATTTATTATCGGTTTCATAAAATTTGACCACAATCTTCCCATGTCTCTATGTGTAAAAAAACTTTGCAACAGACCCGTATTTTCTATTATTTATATGTTATGCAAAAGTTACGGGTGGGGGGATTTATCAAGCCGCAACTATTAGGTATAATTCTAAGTAAATTGCATATAATGTTATTGAAATCTAGGGAAAGTTGCATAAAAAAGACATCTTCAACTGGGGAAAATGTCTTTTTTGCTGTTCCTTATTAGGCCTCGCCATATCATTTCGAGAATTTCGCACATTTGGACACAATTTAATCCTCTGTTTTTACATCAATATGCTTATTACGCATTATAAAGTAAATTGGAAGGCCTAAAGCCGTTAGTCCTATTCCACATAAGGCTAGTAATGTTTGTGTAAATAACGTATTAAAGACTATAAATAAGCCACCTAATAAAGCTATCGTCGGTACAATCGGGTATAAGGGTACCCTGTAAGGACGTGCAAGTTCTGGCTCTCTTTTACGTAAAATGAATAAAGCTAAAAATGTCATTGTATAGAATATCCATATAACAAATACTAACATATCTGTTAACGTATTAAACCCTCCTATAAGCATCATGATTATTGAAACCAACAAGACAAATATTCCAGAATTATAAGGAACTCTGCTCTTATTAGATAATGTAGCAAACCATTTACTAAAAGGTAGTTTATTTTCTAATGCCATAGCATAAGGAATTCTCATACCTGTCATAATATATCCATTAATTGTACCAAATACAGATATTAAAATACCTATACTAACTAGTTTTCCACCCATTGTACCAAAAAGAATTTTTGCAACCTCAGATGCAGGTGTATCAGTTCCTGCAAGTGCTGTTGCAGACATAACCATTAGGAATGCAATATTAATTAATAAATAAACGACCGTAACAATTGATAATCCTAGTATTATTGCTTTAGGTAGATCTTTTTGGGGATTTTTCATTTCGCCAGCTATATTCCCTACGTGTATCCATCCATCATAGGCAAACATGGTTGCAAGTAAGCCAGAACCTAGAGCAGATATAAAAGATTTATCTGGTCCTGCCTCAATTGGGTACAATTGAAAAGTTACATCACCTTTGTGTAGCAAACCAAAAATAATAATAAGAGCTAAAGGAAGTAATTTACCTATAGTGGAAGCGGTTTGGATCCCTCCAGCAGCTTTAGCACCTAAAAAGTTCATAAGAGTTACAAAGGTTGCGGTTATAACAGCAATTCCTACAATCATCATTTTATTTTCATTAGCATTTAATCCAAACAGGTTAACAGTTTGGGTTCCGAAAATAATAGCAAGTGCTGCAATATTTGCTGGAAAGTAAATGACGGTTTGAGCCCAACCTAGTAAAAATGCTGTTAAATTTCCGTAAGTACGTTTTAAATAAGCCATCATACCACCTGTTTCTGGAATAGCAGCCGATAATTCAGCCCCTGTTAATCCTGCACAAACAGTTAATATTCCGCCAATAACCCATGCGAGCAACCCTAAACTGGCTGTACCAGTGATACCATATAATGCAGTTGGTTTAAAAAAAACACCAGCCCCTATTACGGTACCAATAACTGTAGTCAAAGCAGCAAAGAAACCAATTTCTTTTTTTAGTTGTTGTTGTGACATAACAATCACTCCTGTTTTATAAAAATAAACAAAATCTCTAATGAATCGCAGCACTTGGTGTTCTCATATTTAGATATTATCCCTAGTTTTTCACATAATATTTTTAAGCTTAAACTTGAATATCTAATTAAATATATATTTGCCTAGAATTAGGAATAGAAAATGAGTACTAATGACCAAACATATTTGTGAAATGATTCACAAATATGTTTGGTCATGCTTCTAGTAGAGAAGTCTTCCTAACACAATTAATACTCAACGCACAGATTTTTAATTTGTATTACATAATGATAAGTTGCTTTAAATTCAGAAGAGATGTTATTCGTGACAAAGTCTAGCACAGACTAAAATGCTATACAATAATAATTTTCAAGATAGAATTTTATTACCGAGCAAATAAATACATTTTGTGAATGATTTCACAAATTGATTGACTTAGGGTTTTGAATCTTGCTATCTTGTAGGGGCAAAACAGCGAGATAAATGAAAAATAGCATGTATACACATAATAAGTTTGGTGTACTTGTCATTTTTTATTTAAATTGTTAGATATATTAATTTTAAAAGGAAGTGTGAGTATGAAAATCGGAGTAGTAAAAGAAATAAAAAAAGGTGAATCTCGTGTGGGAATGACTCCCGAAAATGCTCAAAAGTTAGTTGCAGAGGGACATCAAGTTTTGGTACAAAAAGATGCTGGATTAGGATCTGGTTATACTAATGATGAATATACAAATGCAGGTGCAAGCATAGTAACTCAAAAAGAAGCTTGGGACGTCGATATGGTAGTAAAAGTGAAAGAACCACTATCTGCAGAATATCACTACTTTAAAAAAGATCTCATTGTATGGGGATTTTTACATCTAGCAGCTTCTAAAGAGTGTGTTGAAGCAATGAGACAAGCAGGAACTACTGCAATTGCTGGAGAGACAATTAGTGAAGATGGTGTTTTGACTCTGTTAAAGCCCATGAGTGCGATTGCTGGCCGCCGTGCAGTCTTTATGGGAGCTTATTATCTAGAAAAACAACATCAAGGAGAAGGGATTTTATTATCAGGAATTGAGGGTATCCCTGCTGGAAATGTTGTCATTTTAGGTGGAGGAAATGCATCTATTAATGCATGTGATATGGCAATTGGAATTGGTTGCCATGTGACTATTCTAGAATTAAACAAAACCCAAATTGCTTATTTAAAAGAAAGATATGTGAATGATTCTGTAGAGGTTATTGAATCCAATACTGAAAACTTAGAAAAGCATATAAAAGAGGCAGACTTATTTATTTCAACTATCTTAATACCAGGAGCGAAACCACCGAAAATTGTAAAAGAATATATGGTTCAATCAATGAAACCTGGCAGTGTTATTGTTGATATTGCAATTGACCAAGGTGGAACAGTTGAAACAGTTGATCACTATACAACACATGATAACCCTATATTTATTAAGCATGATGTAATCCATTATGCTGTACCAAATATGCCTGGTGCCACCCCACGTACTTCGACCATGGCTTTAGCAAATGGAAATATTGAATATTTATTATTAATTGCTAAAGAGGGATTAGAAAATGCAATAAATACTAAACCGGCTTTAGCATCTGGTATAAACATTTATAAAGGTTTTATTACCTATGAGAATTTAGGAAAGACGTTAGAGTTAGATTATAAACCACTGAAAGAAGTGTTACTATGATTAACAAAAATTTACCACTTAACATTGGTGATATAAAAAAAGCTCAACAAATTCTTTCTGGAAATGCACGTAAGACCCCCCTTGTTAAATCATTTTATTTGACGAGTAAAACGGGTGGAGAAATTCATTTGAAGTTAGAAAATATGCAATTAACTGGATCATTTAAGTTTCGTGGTGCATTTAATAAAATTTCAAATTTAACAGATGAAGAAAAAGCACATGGTGTGATTGCTTGTTCAGCTGGGAATCATGCACAAGGTGTTGCATTATCTTCTCATTTACTTGGAATCAAAAGTAAAATTGTTATGCCAATTTCTGCACCACAAGCCAAAGTTGATGCTACCAGAGGATATGGTTCTGAAGTTATTTTACATGGGGATACCTTTGATGATGCTAAGGCTAAATGTGAAGAGATTATACAGGAAACAGGAGAAACATATTTACATCCATACGATGATGTAGAGGTAATGGCTGGCCAAGGAACAATTGGTTTAGATATTCTTGATGATATGTGGGATGTTGATACTGTAATTGTGCCTATTGGTGGTGGAGGTATTATTTCAGGAATTGCAGTTGCACTTAAATCATTTAATCCATCAATTAATATTATTGGTGTTCAAGCTGATAATGTCCATGGAATGAAAGCTTCTTATGATGTTGGAAAAATTGTATCCCATTATGAAGCACCAACAATAGCTGATGGATGTGCTGTTAAAATACCGGGAGACTTAACCTTTGAAATTGTTAAAGAATTAGTGGATGATATTGTAACGGTATCAGAAGAGGAATTAGAAGTAGCCATGAAAGACTTACTACAACGTGGAAAAGCTGTTGTAGAAGGAGCTGGAGCATTAGCTACAGCTGCTCTTCTTGCAGGAAAAGTTGATCAATATACAAAAGGTAAAAAAGTAGTAGCGGTTATTTCAGGTGGAAATGTGGACTTAAAACGCATTTCCAGTGTATGTGAGCATTTCTTTGTTGCGAATGAAGTAAAATAACTCTTTGAATATCTTATAAAATAAATTAATTTTACCAAAGAAGAGCTAGGAGAAGACATCTTAGCTCTTCTTTGGTAAAAGGGGACATATATCGTGGCCAACCTGTTTAAAAAGAAATCTGTTATGCAATTGTTAGAAGAAAGTAAAAGTAAAACTTTGTCAAAAAATTTAGGGGCATTTGACTTAACAATGCTAGGAATTGGCGCAATAATTGGTACAGGCGTTCTTGTATTAACTGGATTAGTAGCAGCAAGAGATGCTGGTCCAGCAGTTATTTTTTCATTTATGATTGCCGCAATTGTTTGCGGATTTGCAGCATTATGTTATGCAGAAGTTGCTTCTACACTTCCTGTTTCAGGTAGTGTGTACACATACTCTTATGCTACAATTGGGGAGTTTGTAGCCCATTTAATGGGATGGACCTTACTATCGGTATACGTTGTAACAACAGCAGCAGTAGCTGGTGGATGGACAGGTTATTTCCATAACTTGATAAGTGGATTTGGATTAGAAATTCCAAAAGAACTGTTAACGATTCCATCACAAGGTGGTATCGTTAACTTACCAGCAGTAGTCATTACGTTAGTACTAACATGGCTATTATCACGTGGTACGAAAGAAAGTAAACGTGTGAATAACGCAATGGTATTAATCAAAATTGCTATTGTTATCTTATTCATTGCGGTTGGTGTATTCTACGTAAAACCAGAAAACTGGGTACCATTTGCACCGTATGGTTTAAGTGGAGTCTTTGCCGGAGGAGCAGCAGTATTCTTTGCTTTCTTAGGTTTCGATGCATTAGCAACTTCAGCAGAAGAAGTGAAAAATCCACAACGTGACCTTCCAATTGGTATCATTGCTTCGTTAGTTATTTGTACAATCATTTATGTTGTGGTTTGTCTTGTTATGACTGGTATGGTTTCTTATAAAGAGTTAGATGTACCAGAAGCAATGGCTTATGTATTAGAAGTTGTA
>NZ_CM000745.1:5433048-5434141 GCF_000161455.1 Bacillus pseudomycoides DSM 12442 | reverse complement strand
TCTCCCTCGTATATTATTTTTTAGTTACTCTTTCAAGCGACGATTTAACACAATGTTCTCTTGGACGTCCGAGGATATTCCTAGATAATGAAAGTAAGGATCATTTGGGACAATTCTCCCTCTCCCTGTAGGCTTTAACTACATTAAAAGACTGTTTCCCAGTGTTCGCTTTATTCTTCCTACTCACAGGCTGTTCTCCTTGATTCAAACCTAGCTGTTAGTAGCGCTAGGGCGGCTTTTGAAGCAAGGGTAAATTCTTATACACGAGGATGTTGGTCAGCGTTCACACTAGGGATATCCCCAGACGTCCAAGAAAGAGATTTTCCAATGATTCTAAAAGAAAGGAGGAACTCTCTCATGAAACTATTTGTTGGTTTAGATGTGAGCTCTCAAGATGCAAAAGTTTGTTTTTTAAATGGTGAAGGTGATCGATTAGAATCGTTCACCATTACAAATGACTTACCTGGAGCCATAATATTAAAAGAAAAAATTCTGAACACAGCTTCCAAATTAACCTGTGAAGTGATTAAGATTGGCTTAGAATCTACGTCGATTTATAGCTACCATCCAGCTATGTTTCTTCACAATGATAAGGAGCTAAGAACCTACGGTTCTCAAGTGTTTATGATTAATCCAAAACAAATTGCAAACTTTAAGAAAAGTTATCCAGAGATGGATAAAACAGATGCCATTGATGCATTTGTCATTGCAGACTATGTTCGTTTTGGACGTCATACGATGTCGATTGTGAAGGAAGAGCAATACATTGCCTTACAACAGTTAACTCGTTCTCGTTATCAACTCGTACATGCCTTAACAAAAGAAAAACAACATTTTCTTCAACACTTAGGATTAAAGTGTAGTCAATTTACACAAGACGTTGGGTCCTCTGTCTTCGGAAATGCCATGATGGAATTATTCTTAGAACGATTCAGCTTAGAAGAACTCGCTCAAATGCCCTTACAAGATCTCGCTCTTTTTCTTCAGGAAAAAGGAAAAAATCGTTTTGGTAATCCAGAAGAAATAGCAAAATCCATTCAAAAAGCTGTCAGAGGATCCTATCGTTTAAGTAAAGTGGTAGAAGATTCTATTG
>NZ_CM000745.1:5426935-5432948 GCF_000161455.1 Bacillus pseudomycoides DSM 12442 | reverse complement strand
CGGAAAAATTATCACGACTGGTACCCTTACTGAACTCAAAGAGATGTTCCCGCCAGCAAAAGTGGAGTATATCGAGAAGCAGCCAACATTGGAGGAAATTTTCCTCGCAATCATCAGTAAAAAGGAGGAGATATAAATGAAAAGCAAAACAGGGGTGTTACTAGGGCGTTTAATGCGCAACATCATGCGCAGCCCGGATACGATTATCACGGTAGCGATTACGCCGATTATGATGATGCTGCTGTTTGTTTACGTATTTGGCGGCGCCATAGAGACAGGAACGGACAACTACGTCAATTATTTATTGCCGGGAATCTTGCTGATGGCTATCGCATCCGGTGTAGCTTACACTTCCGTGCGGCTGTTTACGGATGTAAAGAGCGGGCTGATGGCGCGTTTCATTACCATGCCTATCAAGCGCTCGTCGGTATTGTGGGCTCACGTATTGACCTCACTTGTTTCCAATGTGCTTACTATCGTGGTGGTTATCCTCGTTGCGCTCTTGATGGGCTTCCGTTCCAGCGCTGATATCCTAGATTGGCTCGCGGTAGCTGGGATACTCGGGCTGTTTACGCTGGCGCTGACATGGCTGGCGGTCATTCCCGGGTTGACAGCGAGGTCTATGGAAGGGGCGACGGCCTACTCGTACCCGCTGATTTTCCTGCCGTTTATCAGTTCGGCCTTTGTTCCTACCGAAACTATGCCTAAAATTGTCCGTGCGTTCGCTGAGAACCAGCCCGTGACTTCAATCGTGAATGCGATTCGTGCCCTCTTGTATGAAGGGTCTGTTGGCAACGGTATCTGGATCGCGCTTGCTTGGTGCGTCGGCATTATGGTCATCGCTTACTTCTTCGCCAGTAAAGCATTTAAACGCCAGTTAGGGTAAGTACACCATCGGTTCGGTGTCTCATGGCAACTAAAACTTCCGAAATAAAATATATGTTTGGAAAAGCACGGGAAATTTTTCCGTGCTTTAATTATTTGTCATGTTCTCAGGATAACTATTGTCGATATAACACCTTCATGTTTTTTAACAATTGGGCGCTATTGCGGAAGATCTAAGGTGAAAAATGAACAAACTTTTTTATAAAATCGAAACTTAAATCTTTTTTTAAACAGGCTCTTTCTTTTTGTTCGTTTTTCAAGGTTATTTGCATTAATTTGAACAAACTTTATTCTAAAACAATAGCTTAAAAAAGTAATGTGTCTAACTTTGGCTTTTGTTTTGTTACTCTATCTTTATGTATTTGGCCAGATTGCGGAGTGACGGATTGCGCAAATAATGAAAACTTGAAATCATTTGGGGTACCGTCATATGCCCATCAACTTAAGAATATCAACTACCCTCAATTGTACAAAACCGTTATTCTTTCTAAGCAAGGTTATTAGAAAGGATGACGCCTTTTTGTATTTAAGGGTATTAAAATCTCTTAAGGTGAGGGTATGTATGATGATGGGTTGATTGATTGATTGATTGATTGATTGATTGATTGATTGATTGATTTTGCCACATATTAGGTGTTTTTTTACGGAATATTCAAAATAGCATCTCGATGGCATAATATTATATTGCTTATATTTACGAATGCTTAACATTGGATTAATCCGATGTTTACATTATTTGGGTATTCTAAAGGAGTAAACAAGTAACAAAAAATACAATGTGAATAGGAGGGAACTTAAATCGATTCAAATGACAGAAGTTGGGCATAGTGTAAACTTATTTGAATTTTTTATTTAATAAAAATCTATCAATCATTATATAAAAATAGCTTAGTAGTCTTATTGATAAGTAGGATATTTTAATGACGGTAGTAAATAAAATGGGTCTATTGATGTGTTTTTATCTGAATTTTCTAATTCGATTATTTCAACCTTATGATGATAGTAGGAGGGAATTTTGTGTGATAGTATGTGGGGTGTAAAGTGTAGAAAATTCTGAAAAAGGGATGTGGATTGGATGTTCAAACTACTGTAAATAATAAAGTTACAGAACTATTAAATCATTATTTTCATCGAGTGAAGGTGAATCTTGTAGAAGAGGAAAATCAAAGAGAATTATATGAACATGAATTGATTAATGAACTATTCCCGTTGTTTAATGTTGCAGGAAATGACAACATGAATAGGGATTTTCTAATTCGCTTTCGTTTATTTGTAAGGGAGATTATTTCAGAGCAAGAACAGAAAATGAAAGAACTTGAAAAAACAAGAGATGAAGAGATAAATGTATTTGATTTAGTAGAGCGAAAAAAGATAATGAACTTTATGATTAATTGAAGTTTGAATTGTATTAAAGTTTAAATAAAAATAGTTAGAGTGATTAATTATATCCAATAAAGGGCCCATGTACGCAAAAACATCCATTTTAGTAAACTTAAGGAGATCGTTTTTATGAAAACTACCGACTCAAAAAGTCTATGGGGAAATACAATTTATTTACAAGTTTTCTCTGCGTATTCACTGATTATGCTCGGAGTATTTATTGATATGTTAGCCATTATGACCATTGTTGGTTTTGAATGGGAAGTAGACCCTACTATGATTGGATTGATTCCCGTTGCGTATGCACTTCCAGGAATTTTATTTAGTTCATGGGCAGGTGTGATTGCTGATCGCTTTAGAAAAATTCCAATTATGATGTTTAGTAATCTAATGGTTGGTCTATTAACAATCGTTCTTTTATTTGTCCAAAATATTCATTGGCTTTTGTTAGCTTTAATGATTCGATCCATTTTTACCGTTTTCTATTATCCTGCACAGCAAACACTAACACGACAAATTGTATCCCCTGATTTACTTACCAAAGCGGTAAGTATCAACGGTATAGTTGAGCAAGGAACCAAGATAGTGGGTCCGCTTATAGGTGGAGTGTTACTGAGCTGGTTTCAGCCAGAGTTTTGTCTTGTAATAAGGGCAATATGTAGTTTACTAGCTGCTTTGGTTTTATTGCCCACAATAAGGTTTAAGGAATCTCTGTCAAGAGAATATATAGAAAAGCAACAGCAAAGCACTTGGACTGCCTGGTTACAAGGTTGGAGTTATGTATTATCCAATCGGATGATATTATCAACCATGATTTTCTTTACAATAGGTATGGCAGTATTACAATTAGTAGACTCGCAGTTCCCTACTTTATTTAAGAGTTTGTTCCCAAATGATAAGAGTAAAATGGGATATATCATTTCTATTATTGGTATTGGGGGAATACTTGGTGCATTCTTAACACAAAAAATAAAACATTTTCAATACGGTTGGGTAGTATGTGGGGGCATTGCTTTAATGGGAATTGGCTTTGGCGGAATTAGTCTGATAAGTCTGGTAAGTCCCGGTACATCTCTTATTTTTGGCTATCTGATTAGTTTTATCGCTGGTATTGGAAGTGGACTTATGCTTGTATCCAATCAAGTCATTCTGCAAATAGAATCTCATCAAGAACAGGTCGGAAGAGTGTTTGGAATTCAAAGCAGTTTAGCAAATGCAGTCCTCATCATTTCTCCAGCTATGAGCGGACCACTAGTTCACCTTTTCGGAGTAATTCAGCTCTATCTTTATGTAGGTATTGGGCTCATCATCATTGGAGTAATTGGGGTTTCATTACAAAAATATTTTTGGGTTAAACATGAAAACGAACACATAAAAGTAACTAATCTTTGAAGGGAGATTTCTTTATGTCCAATGAGGAGCGTTATCTTTTAAGTCATCCACAGAGGAGAATATGGTATACAGAAGTTATTTATTCAGGTAAAGGTATATGTAATCTAAAATTCTTGTTCAAGATCCATCGAAAAATGGATTATTCATTATTAAATCGAGCCATGAATCGTGTTATTAGTGAAAACGATGGTTTGTGTATCAGGCTGAAAGAACATGGACATCAGGAACCTGAGCAATATTTTGTTAAACATCAAGAACGAGAATTTGACTTCTTTGATTTCAGTTCTGAGAGAGATTCAGATTTGCTGGAAAAATGGATTGAGCAGAAGGCGCAAGAGACGTTTACATTATTTGATTCTGATTTATACTATTTCGCTTTAATAAAATTAAGCGATAATGAGTGTGCCGTCTTTGGCAATGTCCATCACATTATCATGGATGGTTTATCAATCCAAATTTTTACTAGTCAGATTGCTAAATATTATCATAAGTTTCATAGTGAGACAGATGTGAGCATACCTAGGAACTCATATGTTCAGTTTCTAGTCAATGAACAGACATACTTGAACAGCAGTCGTTTTCAAAAGGATCAAAACTTTTGGTTAGAGGAATTCAATACACTTCCATCCGTGACGGGATTGAAACCCTATGATGCTTACCAAGTTAGTACGAGAGCATCACGTGAGACGTTTACATTATCGGAACATTTGAAGAAAAAGATAGAGAAATTTTCTGGAGATTACAAATTTAGTATATATACTTTTTTTGTTGCTGCGCTTTCGTTGTCGATGTATCGATGGACCTCATCGCTTGATATTGCCTTGGGAATGGCTTACGGCAATCGTATGACTAAAATGGAGCGGGAATTAATTGGAATGATGGTGAGTACAGTTCCTCTAAGAATGGATATCGATCCTGAAGAAGAAGTACTCTCATTTATTGGTCGAGTGTCTAGAAAACAAAGTAAATCATTACGACATCAGAAATATCCATTTGATTTGTTATTAAAGCAGATTAATAAAGAGAATAACAGTAATGTTCGACTTTTTGGAACTACGATTGATTATAGAGAACGTGCTGAAAGTGGTGATTCTCTTTGGATTCCAAATCGTGAAGAGGTGCAAGACTTTGCAGTACATATCGAAAATTTGACTGATATAGACTCTTTACAAGTACATGTTGATTATCGTGAAGAGCTATTTTCCAAAGAAGAGATAATTCGCTTTTTTAACACCATGCTAGCATTAATGGAAAACACATTTGAAAATCCGAAGCAGAAGGTTGCTGAGATCGAAATCATTTCAGAAGAAGATAAAAGAAAAAGTCTAGTAGAGTTCAACAATCCTAAGCTTGACTTTCCACCTCAAGCAACCATCCATGAGTTGTTTGAGCAGCAAGCGACGATTCATCCAAATGCCATTGCAGTTGTGTATGAAAAGGAGGGGCTTACCTATAGTGAGCTTAATGAACGTGCGAATCAGTTAGCTCACTATCTACAGAAAAAGGGAGTAGGACCTGATTCATTGGTTGGGCTTTGTGTTGAACGTTCTCTTGAAATGATTGTAGGTATTTTGGGGATTCTGAAGGCTGGTGGAGCTTATGTTCCACTTGATCCAACATATCCAGAGCAGCGACTTCAGTATATTTTAGAGGATGCTAGCATTCAGTTAGTCGTAACGCAAGAGAGTTTAAAAGAATCGAAATGGTTACCAGAGAATATTAAATCGATTTGCCTTGATCGAGATCAGGTTGAGATTGAGAAAGAAAGTACTGCTTTACCGATTTCTGATGTAAGTCCCCAACATCTCGCTTATGTGATCTATACTTCGGGATCAACAGGGAATCCGAAGGGAGTTATGGTAGAACATCACAATGTGAGTCGTTTATTTAAATCAACGGAATGTTGGTATCAGTTTGATGAAAAAGATACTTGGACGCTTTTCCATTCTTATGCGTTTGACTTCTCAGTTTGGGAAATTTGGGGAGCATTGCTCTATGGAGGAAGATTGGTTGTTGTTCCTTACTGGATTAGTCGATCGCCTAAGGATTTCTATCAACTGTTAGTAGAGGAAGAGGTTACGGTTCTTAATCAGACACCATCCGCATTTCGACAATTGATACAAGTGTGTGAACAAGAAGATGAGAATAAAAACTTGCATCTGCGCTATGTCATATTTGGTGGGGAAGCACTCGATCCTACCAGCTTGCTACCATGGTTTCAAAGGTATGGAGAACAGAACACACAGCTAATTAATATGTATGGAATTACAGAAACTACCGTTCATGTTACGTATTATCCAATTACTCAAGATGATGTGCAGCATTCTTCAAGAAGTAATATCGGAAAGCGGATTCT
>NZ_CM000745.1:5415387-5426835 GCF_000161455.1 Bacillus pseudomycoides DSM 12442 | reverse complement strand
GAAGACTTTGAGACGAAACACTTTGCTTTTGGTGTAGATCTAGAGTTTTTAAAGACTTCTAAATTGTGGTTAGAAAAGCGTGGAATAGAAGTGATAGGAAGTCAGGGAAAAGGAAATCAAGAGCCAATTGTCCAAAGATGGATGCCCGCTGCAAGTGTATACTTTCTGGACTGTGATGGAAATAAATTAGAATTTATTTCTATGTTACATGATAATCCAGATGAATTAGAATATGCATCCTATTTAAGTGAATGGGATGCGGAACACCAAAAAAATGAATGAAATTGTATCTATAAAATGGGGTAGCACCACATGTCCATCAACTTAAGAATTCTGAATTACCCCAAAATGAAAAAATGAGCTTTTTTTGTTACAAGTTAGCACAAAATTTCATTTTGGGGGTACTATCAAATTTTAGCTTAATGGCTATGGGGGAGCATTAGGAAAATGCGGATTTACAACGTTTTTAGGATTTTTTTAGCCATGACTGAATATATGGTTCATATGAAGCCCAAACAGGCATAGATATTTCCTTTTTTAAGCCTTCTTTCAAAACTTCGTTATATCCATATACCCATTCTGATAAGCCTTCTTTCATATGATTTTCCACCATTTCTATAGTATTCTCCGATAAAAACATTTTCTGTATTAAATGTGAAACTATAAAAAGGGGAAAGTTAAAGAATTTAGACGGAAATATTTTATTTGTAGGTATACCATAAGCTTTACATACATTGATCCCTTCTCTAAAAGGGGTCACCATATCAAAAAAAGAAAATTGTACGTTTAGACATATTTTAGACAAAAAATAACCGATTCTCTGTACTTTTAGACATAATTTTATGTTTTGTACAGAAATTCTATTTTTTTGCTTCATAAGAATGAAAATGTATCTAAAATTAAGCCATTTTCAAATAAAAAGTACATTTTTATCATTTCTAATGTCCGCTAATGCTTGTTGCGTTATCCTGTTCTATTGCTACACAAGGGCTTGGTTCATCTATTAATTGAAAATGTAAGAAAATTCCTTAACGTATAATTTTCTTTTTTCAGTCGTGTGACTCCAAATAGCCCAAATCTCGAATACACAAATCATCTTCTTTTACAGTTGATGCACATGAGTCTGCTTGCCTGGATCTGCCTCAAAACGAACGGCACCCTGTGGCGATGGCACATACGTCGTCTATGTTTAAAGTAAGCTTCAAATTCTAGTTTACGAGCATGTAGGCACGGAAGGCAGATGCTGATTTTATTGTTTCTTTCCGAAAAATATAAAATGTTAGACTGACTTTAATGTAAAACCAGCGGTAGTCTTTGACATAAAAAATAAAGTCCTAGACTGCTGCTGGTTTATTGGACTAGCGTAATCAATTGTCACTTATCATTATTGGCTACTTTCAGTTTCACATTCATTATTTTGTCTTCCATACCGTTATCCCGAGTATCGGCATAAGCGACATAACTGTATCCTAATTTGCTCATTCTTAGCTCGGTGTTATGTTTAGTCTGCTCCTCTCTCTTTGACGAACAACCATAATCCAATTGCAAAGAAAAACAAAATATAGGCGATATCTATCGCTAACGACATAGGTAAGCCAACTAATTCCGATTTATATTGTGACGTGCTCCAATAAACACTTAAATCATCATGATGAATGAATAGAATGTGTGTCCATGATGTAGATAAGAGACTACCTCCAAATATCATTTGTAAAAAGTATAGCACTAAGCTACTGCCTACTGCGATAGCAGCTGATCTCGTCCACACGCCAATCAAGGATGCTAGACTTGCATATAGGCAACATTGCAATACGATTGCTCCGATAGAGTATATAACATCCGTCATGTCGCCCCATTGTATGTTTTTTGGAGCCATCAGAAGATTCACTAACAAAGAAACAATGAATATATTAACAACACCCGTAATGATGAGCAAAATCATCGCAGCAATTTTTGCAACATACAACCTTGAGCGCGAGGACGTATGCAGAAACAGTTGTTTCAGAGTACCATATTGATACTCATCCGTCCAAATAAGAGGTGACAAAACAATCGCCCAAGGTAGAATAACAAGCATTCCCGATAGGCCAAGCAAAGCATTTACCATTTGAGCCACCGTATCATCAGCCTTGAGATTACTGGTGTATGCCCAAGAGAACAGTACCGTCATCACAATAAAACCAATGTGTGAAAGAATAAAGATTCTTTTATTCACTATCTTCAAACATTCATTCCATAACAACTTAACTCACCTCACCGCGCGCAGTTGTCCATTTTAAAAACTTATCCTCTAAACTCGTATGTGCCGACAACACCCGATGAACTTCCACCCCGGCATCACACAATGATCGAATCAGCTTTGGAACTTGACCTTCATCAATAGCTACTGTCATAGTATGCAAACCGTTAGATAATTTCTCTGTCTGCATATAACCCAACGCATGATGATCATCCCCAAACAAGTTAATCAAAACTTCGCTTGTAAGCTCAATATTATCAATGTGAAGAGTAATACAGAATTCTCCATCATTTAACCCATCATCAATCCGCTGCTCTGTCACTAAGCAGCCATTTTGCATAATAACCACTCGGCGTGCCATCTGCTCAATCTCAGACAGTTGATGACTGGAGATCACAATTGCTACGCCCAAATCTGCTGCAATTCTATTTAAATAGTTCCGGGTTTCACGGACACCAGCAGGATCAAGTGCATTCATCGGCTCATCTAACACAAGCAACTTTGGCTTTCGCAGTAGTGCTTGTGCAATTCCCAAGCGTTGTTTCATTCCCATGGAGTACGTGCCTACTCGCTGCTTAAGCGCATGTTCTATCCCGGTCAGACTGGCTACCTCCAGCAACCAATCCTTGCTCACATTTTTGTGCAAACGCTGATATTGACGTAAATTTTCGTACCCACTCAAATAAGGATAGAAAGCAGGCGCTTCAATCACTGCCCCTACATTGAAGAGTGCTTTAGAAAACTGACTCTTAATACTGTAACCTGCAATATGCACGTCCCCGGCACTTATTGTGCTTAGACCAACTATCATCTTCATCGTGGTTGTCTTGCCCGCTCCGTTCGCACCAAGTAGTCCAATAATCTCTCCCTCTACCACATCGAACGATATGTCTTGCACAATCAACTTGCCCTTGATTTCTTTCGTTAGGTGTTGCACCGATAATACCGTTTTCAATTGTCCCACTCCTTACAATTAGTCCCAAATGTAATCTCAAGTTGATCCATATATTGTTAGTTTAGCTATTATGTTTTAAAGAAGACATGTATTATTCTTACATTTGCCTTACAATGTTGTAAGGTGTAATGAGTATTATGTTTTCAATCAAAGTCTAGGCAACAAACACTATCCAACTGATGTATAGAAATAAAAAAACTATCTATTTCTTAAAGAGAAAAAATAGATAGTTTTGTCGAAAATGTGTCTAAACGTACAATTTTCCCGAAATGATATGGTGACCCATTGCCATCAACTTAAGAATTCAGAATTACCCCAAAACGAAAAAAAGTCCTAAATTAATAGGACTCTTTTTTCGTTTATCTAATCTTCAAATATAAATATTTCATCAATAGTTGTTTCTAAAATTTTTGCTATATCATGAGTTAATTGCAAAGAACGATTATATTACACTAATTTGTCGGTCTTAAAAACTTAAATACTAATAATAAAAGGCTAAATAAAATAAAAACTTGAGCATCTTGACTAGGATCACTATTATAACCATCTTGTATCTCAGTAATTAATTCATGTGTTTTCACTTATCCCATCTCCTTTTATATAGTTCACTTTGTAACAACTCTATAAATATAACTTAATATCATAATTATAATATATAAACTGAAAATACCTATAAAATCCACCTTAAATTAACCTTAAATAATTAGACCTTTTTATCATTCATGAAAGTAAACTTTTACCCTAAAATTTACATTGGTGAATAACAAAAAGAGACCGGTTATTCTAGTTTTTTTACGTAGAATATTTTTTAAAGGGAAAAAATTGACTTTTTTATATTTTTGATTTACTCTATGAATGCAAGTGAATACTTGCTTCGGGGTTTTAAAGTTGAACAAAGATTAGTTGAAGGTTGGATGAAATATGAATGAAATGACAAACACATCAGAACGTATTATCGAGGCTTTCTTAGAATTATTCCGCATTTATGGATATAAGGGGACAACAACTCGTTCTATTTCAGAACTAGCTGGTGTAAATGAAGTAACTATTTTTCGGAATTTCGGAAGCAAAAAGATGATTATGGAAAAAGCTATTGAATCCTTATCACGAAATGTAACGCTAGATAAATTAATGCATGAAGAAATGACTTGGGATCTTGAACATGATTTGTTACATATTGCAGAGGGATATCATGCATACATAGAAAAGATGAAGGATTTGATTTTGATTAGTTTTAGAGAAGCTGAAATGTTTCCAGAACTTAATGAAACGATTGCATTAATTCCTAAACAATTAAAAGAAGGTTTAGTTTCGTATTTTATTGAGATGAATAAAAGAGGGAAGCTCATTGAAATTGATATGGAAGCTCAGGCTATGAATTTTATTTGGATGAATTTCGGTTACTTTCTTTCTAATTCTCGTTTTGGTGACGATATACTTTTAAATTCAAAAGAGATGTTTTTAAAGCATAGTGTTCAACTTTTTTCTAGGGGGTTAACTCCCTAGTTCTTTTTTCACACTCGAAGCAAGTAAGTACTTGCTTCAATAAGAAAAAGAAGGAGCATAAAAATGAAAACCTTAAAAAATTTCTTTAAATATCGTGAAACCTTTATTGGAATTGCAACTGCGGTTGCTTTTCTATTAATTTTCTTCTGTGTATGGATGACTGCATACGATGGTGTTACTGATCGGGTAGATCAATTAAAAATTGGATTAGTCAATGAGGATGAGCAAATGGGAGCAACCATTGAAAAAAACTTAAAGAAAAATCTACCTTTTAAAGTTAAAAGCTACGGTTCTGTAGTAAACGCCAAAGAAGATATGGATGAGCGCAATTTAGATATGGTTATACAAATTCCTGCGAATTTCTCAAGTCTATTGAAAGAAAAGAATAATACAGAGATTAAGTATTTTATCAATCAAGCGAATTCATCTCTGACAAAACAGGTCATGGCAGGAGCAACAAAGGATATTACGCAAACAATTAATAAAAATGTATATACTTATAAACAAAAACTTATTCTTTCTAATCTACCTAAAGAACTAAGTACAACGATACCATCAGAAGAGTTGGCTCAAAAGTTATCAGCAAATGTCACAAAAGTTTTGAATTCGTTAAACATTGATTCTGTTCAATCATCTGTCAAAAAAACAAACAATACAGAGGGTTTTGCAGCAACCATGCTTCCATTATTGATAGTTCTTGCATCATGGGTTGGTGCTATGATTATGAGTTTAAATCTTAATACTGTTGCAACGCAATTAAAAACAATTCACGGCAAATGGTCTATATTTTTAACAAGACAATTTATTAATATTGTCGCATCTGTTATTTTAGCTTTTGTCACTATATTATTTATGTCCTTGTTTGATATTAAATTGAATACAAACTTGTTTGAGACATGGATGTTCCAAACTCTTGTCTTCTTTTCTTTCTTAAGCGTAACACAAATGTTTGTAGTTCTATTTGGTCCTGCTGGTATGGTGTTTAATATTATTTCACTTTCATTACAATTAGTTACTTTTGGAGTAATTGTTCCAAAAGCGATGCTATCAGATTTTTATCAAATTGTAGGTTCTTATTTCCCTGCAACTTATGTATCTGATGGATATTATACAGTGATTTTTGGAGGGACAGATCTATCACATGATATGAATATTCTTCTTTTCATTTCAATTATTACTATTTTTATAGCAATGGGAAGAATTGTTCTGCAAAAAAACACTAAAACTGAATCAAACAGGCTACCTACAGGGAAAAATAGTATTGTTCATTAAATGATGCTACATATCTTTTGAAAGTAAACTAATATTCAAAAGTTTACATTCAGATATTAAGTAAAAAACCTATTCCAGTATTGGAATAGGTTTAACTATTATAGATAAAAATTTGTTGTTAATTCGATTGTAGCCCAGAACTTTGGTGAATAATTTTATTGTTTTTCCAATCAAGTTTATAATTATCTATAGTTCCATGGTTGCCATACGTAGAATTTTTGTGATTTTCTCCTGTCCAACCTTTTATAGGATTATAAGTTAAGAGATACACATCGTTTTCTCTAGCATGTTTTACAGATAAATCCGTTGTAGTTGCATTTTTATCTGCAATTATAATTGCCATTGTACTTGGCTGAAAACCATATCTTACTAGAGCTGGAAGTTGACTGTCTGATGTGAAATTATCTCCCGCATTAATCAATGGATCGGTACGTGAGTTCATAAATAGTTCATTACCATAAAAACCACCCGAATCTCTATTATAAGGTCCATATCCTTTATTATAAAATTGATTAAATTCTACATTCCAATCTACTTTTTTATCTGTGTTATTTGTTACAAACGTTTTATAGTCTGGTTGTTCATATGATATAGTATTAGACCAAGATGCACCGGCTGATGCAGATGATGATGGACCTTCTGGTTTAATCTCTAAACCTCCGCCTACATTGTATGAAACTGTAGAAGATACTGTTTTTGATTCAATTTCATTTTTAGGTGCAACTTTATAAAATTTTGCATTGTCATTACTTGTAATTTCTAACCCTGTTTTAAAAACAGATGGCCAAGTCAACGAAGCTGCAGATGGTGTTTCAGGGCTACGCAGAAAACTTGAAGCAATATTACTTCCTTCTGTAAAAACGATTGCATATTTTTTATCAGTATTTGGATCATCAATAAATGAAACTTTTATTGAATTTTTTATGTTTGCGTCAGCATTATAAGTTGAATCTAGACTATGCATAATTTTCGCGCCTTGTCCTATATCTTCAACTTTTGGTAAAGCATCTGCGTGTACAAATGAAGCGTTAAATGCTAAAGATCCACCAACAATAGTGGTAGCCAATGCTAAAGTTTGTACGAATGTTTTAGTTTTTTTCTTTTGGGTCATTTTTTTTATTTTCCTTTCATATAAAGATTAATAGAAATATTTATATATCAATAAACAAATACTAATTTATATATCTTGCAAATTCCTTTCGTAAATATAACAAAAGTATTACATTTAATTTTCATGGAAAGATAAAATTCTCGTTTAGGGGGTACTTTAAAATTTTAGCTTGATGGCTATGGGGTAGCACCACACATCCATCAACTTAAGGTATATTTTTATACAAAATGCGGTCTTTCCATATAGTTTTTTATTATCTTTTATAGGTACTCTCTTGTTGTAGGAATACTATTTTTTATAGATGGAATTATAGGTTTATTTAAGAAAAATGAATCAAAATCTATTTTATTTTTTACTTAGATTTGAGTTTTAATAAATACAAAACAGCACAAATCGCATATTAAAATGACTTGTACTGTTTTATTTATGTATTATTTTTTAGACAAGTTATACTTAAAACTTATACAAAATTTAAAACGCAGGTACTAATTTCCACACAACTTCTTCTTTACCTAAATAGGTCGTTGTAAGAGGACCATTCATTGACGAAAAAACATCTTTATAAGAGAGAGATCCACCCTCTGCTTGAATTGTATACCCTCCCTCTACAGGAATTATATCCCAATAAGATGCATCTTTCTCCCAATTAAGACTTACACTATTGCCGCTTGCATAGAACCAATAAGAAACAGGACGTCCTATAATGAAATTTGTAGGCATCTCAATACGATATTTCTTGTTTTCTTCAGAAAAATGTAATTTCACAGGAGTTCCGGAAGGGTTTTCTACTGTTTTACCATGTGAACTAACTAGTACATTTAATGGAGAATTATGAAGCGGACGGAAAATTAATCCTCTTGTTGGTAAATCTGCTGGAACTATATAATAGTTTTTACTTGTATCAATCCTATCTCCTACTTCGTTTACTGAATCAGATGATACGGATGCACTTGCTTTCTCTATTGGAAAAAATCCTAAAAATATAACAAAAACTAGTAAAGACATTAATACCCCTTTAATCTTCATATCAACACTCCTTCAAAATTTTTTAATTATACAATAATTGCAAATTGTATTTTTATAATTTGCAATATTAAGAAAATTAAACGGGATAAAAAAACAGTAATAAATAAAATATATTTGAAAGTAAACTTTTATGTAAAAGTTTACTTTCATTTCTCTGATTAAATTAGTAATTTATACAAGATTTTATGAGAAAAATAGGGAGACATAGGGAGACATAGGGAGACATAGGGAAGCCAAAAGGCGCACCAGAATAGGAATGTATAAAAAGATGCATAGATCCATAGAACAAGGATAAGAGGGATTATGTTAACCTTACATGTATAGGGTATACAGGTTTTTAAGGTAGGTTTTCCAATGAACAGTCACGAACTATTAATAATGAAAAGTTTACTTTAAGGAGGATTCATAAAATGAAAAATTTAATGACAAGTGATGGTACTACCTTACATATAAGCAAAAATGGACAAGGCTTACCTTGTGTTTTCTTACATGGAGGTCCTGGTTATTGGAGTTACTCTTTTGAACAGACAGGCGGCCCTATTTTAGAAAGTTTTATGGAAATGCATTATCTTGATCAGCGGGGGTGTGGTCGCTCTTCACTCGCTCCGAAAGGAGATTACTCACTAAAAAGATTACTTTTAGATCTTGAAGAAATAAGGCAAGAATTAAAGATAGATAAATGGATTGTAATGGGACACTCATTTGGTGGTATTTTAGCTACTAACTACGCCAAACAATACCCTGACAGTGTCTTAAGTTTAATCTTGCTTAATTGTACACTAAACAAGCGAGAGTCAAACCTGCATCAAATGAATGTAGGAAGAAGCTGGTTAGAAGAAGATAATGTTTTGGATTCTTATGAGTCAATCGAGTCTTTCTATAAAGACTTCTTTGCAATGGCTGAAAAACTGCTAGAAATGGGAAAATATTATGATTTACAGTTCACGGATAGAAAAAATCTTAAAGTCTTAGAGAGCTTAGATAAAGAACTTAAACATCGCCCTGATTTTCGTAAATATGTACATGCGGATCCTGAGTTTTTTCAAGATTATACTCAAATCACAGCTGAAATTTCAATGCCAACTCTTGTAATTAGTGGCAAGTATGATGATGCTGTTGGACCAGATCACTATAAAAAATTTAATTTTCCTAATATGTCCGTTGCTATTTTAGAAGATAAGCATCATCCTTATTTAGAAAACAAAGAAGAATTCAGGCGCGCAATTCAGGAATTTATACTAGCTATACCTACTCTAAAAATAACTTAAATTTACTTCCGATATCGGGTTTTATATAAATAAAATAGGTCTAAAGTATGAATCAGTTTCATTATTAAGTATGATTTGAAAATTCCTTTTTTTGTTATCATTTAATTAATATTTAATAAATGGGGGATGAAATATAAAGCTTAAGGTTCAAGGGGTTTCTGAACTGGTTTTGCAGGTAGAATCAATGGCTAGAGCAGCGGGGGATTATTTGTATCCTTAATAGTCAAAGAGAAAGCAGTAAGAGAGTTAATATGTTGCAAGTATTGAGACAAGGAGTGTTATTCGGATGGCAAACATTTTAATGATTAACTTTCCAGCAGAAGGGCATGTCAATCCTACTTTGGGCATTGTAAAAGCTTTTGCGGAAAGAGGAGACAGTGTTCACTATATTACAACTGAAAAATTTAAAGAACGTTTAGAAAAAGTTGGCGCAACGGTTCATCTTCAGCCTGATTTATTGAGTAAAGCATCCATTGATCCGTATTCAAATGCCGGTTTAAATGCCTTTCTGAAAATTCAAATTCAAACTTCATTGGACGCTTTAGATATCACAAAACAGTTATCTCAGGATATTGATTTTGACTTTGTATTTTATGAAAAATTTGGATCAGGGCAACTAGTGAGAGATTACTTGCAAATTCCGGGAGTTTGCTCTTCAGCATCCTTTTTGTTTCCCAAAGAATTTCTTAAAAACATGCCTTTATCTCCAGAATCCGGATTTAAACCTGATGAAGAAGCTGAAAAGTTAATGGTACAAATGAAAGAATGTTATGGCGTAGAGCCGGAGAGCTCGGCTCAGTTTATGAATAATGCGGCGGAATTAACGATTGTATTTACGAGCCGGTATTTTCAGCCTAATAGCGAAAAATTCGATGATTCAAATATCTTTATCGGACCGACATTCCCAAAGAGGGCTTATACGGGTAGCTTTCCCTTTGAAGCATTAGAGGATGAACAAGTCCTTTATATTTCGATGGGGACGGTTCTTGACCGTACAGAGGACTTTTTTAATACATGTATTGATGCATTTTCTGATTTCAAAGGAAAAGTTGTCATCGCTGCCGGTGAAAGAGTAGATATGACAAAAATTAAAGAAGCTCCCGAGCACTTTATCATTTCTTCATATGTACCGCAATTAAAGGTACTCGAGCACACGGATGTCTTTATTACCCATGGCGGTATGAACAGCGTGAATGAATCGATCCACTTCAATATCCCAATGGTTGTTATCCCGCATGACAAGGACCAGCCTACAGTGGCGCAGCGTCTGACTGAGCTTAATGCCGGCTACAGAGTATTAAAGGATAATTTGAAACCTGAAACGTTAAAGGATGCCGTTAAAGAAGTGCTGACCAACGAAACCTATAAAGAGGGTATCAAAAAAATTAATGAAAGTTTTCAAAAAAGCGGCGGGGCAGAAAAAGCTATAGAAGCTATTGATGCTTTTGTGCAAAACAAAAAATGAAGAGAAACACAAAGCCTTATTCAATGCGAGTTGAATAAGGCTTTTTTAGTTTGACTTCCGATAATAGGACGTTATGTTAACCAAACATGTATACTATATACATAGAATTAAAAAGATAAAAAGGGAATTTAACTTTGGAGGACATACAATGGATTTTTTCATGACTTGTGAAGTTGATAAGACAGTTAAATATAGTGATGTAAAGTTAATAATAGAAGTAGAAAAAACCTTAAAAAAACTTGAAAATAATCACTATGGTAATGAAATTGAAAGCATAAGTATTATTCCAATTATTATTGAAATAATACCAGAACTTGAGGACGCAAGCTTTTTCAAAGAAAGAAAACTCTTCAAAAGAAAAAACAAAGAAGCGGATATGAGACTAAGAATTAATATTGAAACGTTTTTAAATGCCGATCGTGCCAGAAAGAAATTGCTAATCGTTAAAAATGTCATTGAGTGTGTAAGAATATTAGGAACAAAGGCCAAGAAAGATTTTGATGCTGAAAGATTAGAGAACGACATTCTAAATTTGTTTGAAGTTGAAAAAGGCGTAATTGATAATATTGATATGTAAGCGAATTACAAATTACTTCCAATAACGAC
>NZ_CM000745.1:5401209-5415287 GCF_000161455.1 Bacillus pseudomycoides DSM 12442 | reverse complement strand
CCTTCTGTCGGAAAAAGATAAATAAAAAAGACCTAGCTTGGTAAAGATAGATAGCTAATAAGAGTATCTAGTTCTCAAGAAGCCCCCACTTCAAACAGTCCGTAAGGACGTTAAGTAGCGGGTAGTTCACAGAAGTTATTGAGTAAGTTATTGGTAAGCAAGAATGATTTTGTAGATATGAAATTAACAACATTCACAACTAAATTTCTAGAAATGACTGAAATAGATAATGAATTAGATTCAAAAGAAACACATTTTTTCTTGCTGTATGTGCAACTTTGGGAACCAACAACAGAGTTAAATGAAGAGATGCATCAATATAACATGACATTGACAACTTCTCCCCTAACAAGAAATGAATCATATAGAACCAAACAAATGAACAAAAAAGATACTCAGGATAAGCTGTTTCAGGTATTAAATGAAAGTAATTTAGCAGTATAAGTATTATTAATGTAATGCTATTACAGCATTGCATTTTTTGTTATCAATAATAAGGAGTTTATATAAGTTTTATATATAAGCTTTATATGTAAGTCCTATATAAACTCCTTATTATATTAATATTGATATAAAATTGATATGTTAAAGGTTAAACTCCTTTTATATTAAGGTTTTATTATACGTTGTATAAATAAAATGTATATATACAGCGTATAATAAAATGTGTTATTTAATATGTGAGTTTCATGTTAACGTATTGTGCTGTTTTTGGGGCTTAATATAGTAATGATAGTGAAATCTATTCTATTAAGAGCTTAGAATGTGAATCACATGAAATATAAGATTAATATATTATATATACACTGTATATATACGTTGTATAAATGAAAGCTTGTGAAATAAAGGGTTTTCTAATAATGGAATTTATAGGTTCTATATATAAGTTTTATATATAATGACTTGATATACGCCTTATAATGATGTACTATGTTTCTAGGAATAATTAACCAATGGTTTAAGGGGGGGACAACTTGAACGAGGTTTTAAGCGAGAAGTATCAAACGATAAAATTTACAGATGAAGTAGTGAACATGTTCGCAGATATTCTTGAACAAGATGAGATACTATATAGTGTATTTCTATACATAGGAAACATCGTTAATAAACAATTTCAAGAAACCAAATACATGAGGGGCATATCAATTAATGAAATAGTAGAAAATGTAGTCATAGATAGGAGAGTAAAGAAAACAAAAGGCAAATCTTATTCATTAGAGGTTGAACGCACAAATATATCAAGACGTTCAGCTGAAATAAGTGTTAGTACACTATCATCAATGTCTTTAATCTATGAAAAGTCTATGCACCCGTATAAATTTTTAATCTCAACTTATAGAGGACAACAAGTACTTATTGAGTTAGGGAAAAGAAAAAAAGTAAATAAGTAAATAAGGAGAGATAAAATAATGGCGAAAAATTTCTTGAAGAATGAAGTAGCAGTTAAGATGACGATGGTTGGTTTTGGTCAGGCTGGTACTAGAATGGTAGATAAATTTGCTGAATATAAACATACAGATGGAACATCAGTATATAACTGCTTAGCATTAAACAGTAATGATGGAGATCTAGCAGAACTAAAAAATGTACCAAAAAGCAACCAAGTTTCACTTAAATTAGGTGGTTTAGGTAAAAATCCTGAGCGTGCAGTAAAGGTACTTGAATCAAATGATGAGGCAAAAGAAAAATTAAAAGATTTTATCACGGAACGTGTAAGACCATCTGATGAACTTGTGTTATTCTTTGCAGGCTTAGGTGGAGGAACAGGAACTTCTACAATTATTAAGGCGATTGAAGAGTTTTCCGCTTTTCATAACAAGCCTGTAATTAGACAAGAATTACAAAAAGTTGCACAACAATACCCTATGGCAGAGATAAAAGCAGATCAAGCAAAATTTGCGAGAATCGCTTTTGAAAACGCTATTGAGCGTAAAGATTTTATTAAAATGGGGATTGTTGTAACACTTCCAGTAAGAGCAGATGGACCTGATGTACTAAGACAAGTTAATAAATTTTCTCAGGAGATTTGGAAATTAGCTAATGATAAATCAAAAGGTGTAGCGTTTGTAGTATTTGCTGATAATCAGCACTTTTATGATGAATTTAAAGAGCTAAATGAAAATGAGAAAAAAGGTATTGCCAATGCACGTGATTATGCAAATCAACGTATTAGTGAAATTATTCATGAATTAAATACAGCTGCAAATGGATCTGGAACATCTGTAATACTTGATTCTCAAGACTTTAAACGTATTTTACTTGAGAAAACAGGTTGTTTAGTAATTAATAAGGTTTCACGTAATATGAACCAGATTGAAAATAGCCATGCAATTGTAGAAATGTTTAAAGAATCATTAAGAGGAAGCTCTTTCCATCATCCAATTGATTTAATGAAAAAGAATAACGATGGTTCTGTTGAAGCATCAAAAGTGCATCATTTTGGTATGCTTGCTATCCTAGATGAACAAAAAAACATTGATGATTCCTTCATGGATGATGCTAAAGTAGAAGTCTCAAATAATTTACCTATAAACGGTACTGTTTTTAATGGATATTTAGTAAGTAAGAATGATTTCTTGGGAAGTGTATATACGTTTTATAAAACTGATGCATTACCATCAAGATTATCTAAGGGATTAGTTGAAGAGTTTAATGAATTTAAAGAGAAGCAAAGTCAAATTCAGTACAAAAAGTCTCAAATTAGTACGATAGAAAGTATAGATGAGGATGAGGACTTAGGTTTTGCCTTTGGTGATTTTATCGATATGGGTAGTGACGAAGAAAATACAGAAGCTGGAGCCAATGAAGATGCTGAATTAGCGGACTTTTTAGATCCAGATAAGATGTTTGGTACTACAAAATAAGAAAAAGTCTGGAGCTCGCTCCAGACTTTTTCTTATTCCACCGTCGTATTCATGAGAGATTTCATATAATCAATGATATTATCATGTATGTACTGCTCAATGAAGAGTTGCTTTTTAGCTAAATCTTCTTCTTTTTTAAACCATCCTACCTTTTTAATACGTTCCTCATCAGGTTTGCTATTCCAGAGGCCTTCTGCTTGCTTTCTTAATTCCTGGCGTGCTCTATGTTCAATAATGAAATTATCTAGTCTTTCTTGACGTTGACGTATCTTTAAAGCTTCTGCATCTTCAGGTTGTGGTAGCTGTTTTAATATATTTTCTATCTTCTTTTCATACTGAGATTCAATATTTTTTATTTTTTCTTCTATTTGCGTATTTACCATTTTTTCAATGATTTCTGCAGTTGCTTGAAGGTTTAATTGGGTAGATACTTCATTTGCTTGATTCTCTAATGGTACTGGTCTTAAATCATATTGATGTGGTAAAAGTTCAATAATAGCATCTAAAGACCACTTCTCATCTCTTTTTTGTTTTATAAAAAGAGCGATTTCAAGATCTAAAGTGTTATAGAGCTTTTCGTTTGTGTTATGGGTTCTTAAAGTTTCATGTAGCCCTTTTTCTTCTAAAATATTGAACCAATTATACACTGTGTTATGGTGACGTCCGACTAATTTAGAGAATTCTGTTATCCTCCATGCCTTTTCAAAAACATTATCGTTTAATATATCATCATCGCTTTTTTGATCAATCATTGTCCTACCTCCTTGAAAAAATCATCAAATACACACTTGAATTAACATTAACATGTGGACTGAAATCAACATGTTAATAGTTATCTCGATGATATCAATGTAAATACCTAAGTTAGTAGGTATTTACATGAAATGTGAGATTAACATATAACCAAGAGTGTATTAACAAAACATTGACTATAAATCTACAATTTGTTTAGAACGTCAATGTTTTGTTAACTAAAAACATATAAATATCAATGTTATATTAATGATAATAAGTATATTTTGCACTAGAAATGCGGCTTATAGTTGCCATGAGATTAACATATTAAATTGCTTATTATTAATGATAAGGAAATATAAGTGTTTTGTAAA
The DNA here is from genome assembly GCF_000161455.1 of Bacillus pseudomycoides DSM 12442. Taxonomy (GTDB): domain Bacteria; phylum Bacillota; class Bacilli; order Bacillales; family Bacillaceae_G; genus Bacillus_A; species Bacillus_A pseudomycoides. Next base: position 5,411,314 of record NZ_CM000745.1, on the reverse strand, counting down.
CATATTATGAGGATATATTGACTGCGTTCTGTGGAAAATGAGAAAAGTAGGTTATTAAATTCCAATTTCAATTTAAATGTATAAAAAGATACAAAAAGGCAATACTACTAATGTGATGATGCTAGTAGCTAAATAATACTAGTAAGTTATTGATCCTTTAATCTTTTAAATAGAGTTAATGTTTCTCTAGCCCTGTTATTCTTATAGAAGTGATATGAATAGTATGTTTCCTGTTATGATTAGTATTGATTTCATTGTTTATTTTATATAAAACTGCAAGAGTATTTTGTTATGATATAGAATTTAGTTGGTTCAATATATCTAATTTACCACTAGTAAGCTTATATGAAGCGCACAAAATATTATGCTCATGCACAGATAAGTGTTTATATGTAATTGAATATGGATAATGTTTAGCTTATAGCGCGAACTTAACTGTTGTTTATAGGATGATTTAAGCAAATTAGAGAGATTGAGATTGATATGTTAGATGCTGGGGCACTCTATTATCTCAAACACCTTGAAAACAGACATTAACATGAAATATGAAATTAACATGTAATGAAGAGTATATCAACAAGACATTACTATAAAAACAAAATATATTATAATTGTTAATGTTGTATCAACTAAAACTACATGCACATCGATATAACATTGATGATAGTGAGTTAATTATGTATTAGTAAAACGACTTAAGATTACTATGAGATTAACAAAACAATCTGTACAGTATTTATAAAAAGAAAAATAGAGATTTATACATAAAATATGGATGATATTAAAACTTTGTAATAACATTAAGCTGGATACGAATTGCTACGCTGATAATATAGTCTTCTTCCTTGGTGATATTAATCTTTAATTATGTCTTATCACAGTAAAAAGAATCGATCCAGTGCTTCTAGAATCAAGTTAGATGTGAAATTTCATAAATAGTATATTTGTGTATGGTAAGCATTTTTACGCACTTGAGTACTAAATATTATTCAGCCGGTGGATTGAATTTTATTTTTGTATATATAATTTAGGTTCATTAGAGAGAATGACATTAACATGAAATATGAAATTGATATGTAATAGAACTGATATTAACAAGACATTAACTGTAGTAATGAAAGCCTCTTTAGTTGTTAATGTTATATCGATTATAAGTGTATAAATATCGATGTTTTTCGTTCTGTGGAAATTATATATAGTTGATTCTTGAGTCTTCATTAAAATTTAAAGTGATTCAAAACAGTATTTGATAATGATTTGTACGTTTTATAGTTTATTTAAACGAATAGCAGTAATCTACCAGAGGTTATTTGTAGGGAATGGTTAACACTTTTTTATTTAGTGAATTATTTATAGAGGATCTGTGAAGGTGTTTTCTTTTTTACAACTATATATACTTTACAAGGGGCTATTCGTTTTATAGTTTTTTTCGATCAGTGCTAATGGCCTATGATTTATTAAGAGTTTAGAAAAAATATCCTTCTATTAATATACTCATTAACTTTAAATCAATATTAGTTTAATAATTAAGTTACTGTTGATATGAAATTAACATTTTTATCTTTGTTTCCGTTAATATGTTAATGTCTGTTGATATGTTAATGCTAATTATCGTGCTGTAATCAGTGAATTTGTTTACAAGACATTGATATTTTGTGAATTATTTCTCACTTAACACCTTTGTGTTTTTTTGAAGTGAAGGTTTCTTGGAAAACAGATATTTGTAAACTATTAATACTTATTTTCTCCAATCGTATGTGTAAATATAATCGATTAGTTGAAGAATTTTGTGTATTAGAGATTGAAAGAAAAATGTAACTTGTTTACATAAAAATTATTATGGTTTATTTTCAATAAATAAACTTAGTATTTAAACTTATAATTTACATACTTAAGGTGGATGTAATTGAGAGAGGAACACGCATTGCGCAAGACTTTATAGTGCCAGTAGAAACAGCGTACTTTGTAGAAGTGAGAAGAACTAAATGGGCGGATCAATACAAAAGTGAACACTTAATCCCGAAACAAGCATACTTAGATAACGGATGGTGATGAGAATACAGATGCGGAATCCCACAATACAAAGAAGATACAATTGATATTGGAGATATGGTGTATTGCGAGAAGTGCAAGGAGGAATCCAAAATTAAAAAGAGCAGCTAGCAAAAGCTAACTGCTCAACTCCAAGGCATCTCCAAAAGGGGGACGGAGAAAGAAATTTAAATGGGTTTCGGCATACAGCATATCTACATTATTGACGGAATATTGGGATTTATTCATGGAGAGAAATTTATTATACATAAATTAAAATCTCTTTTATTAATAGTATCATTCCTATAAAGAGTAAGAATTCAATTGAAATTAAAAATCCATTTTTCTTGGGCTTTTTAAACTCCTTTACTAAGGAGAAAATTGAACTAATTGCTACAAATGTAAAAAGAATAAGTCGTATTATATCTGGCATTTTCAACACTCCTAATATTCGAAATGGGTCAATCAGGTTCTGGAACAGAAAAAAGTCAAGTGTCCCAAGGCGAGGCAGGCGGTGGCGCTTCGTCCTTGCAAGATGAAATTAAATCATCCGGTTTTGATAAAGATGCTCAAAATGGAGAACATGGAACTTCAGCTAATCCAACAAAAAATACAGCAGGTGAAGCCAAGGGTTCTAATTCTCAAGGGATTACACCTCCTCAAAGTAAGGGGAATTCAGAAGGGAACACAACTCGTGCGAATGGTGGAAGTGGAGCGCCATCAAGTGCGCCAGGAGGATCTCAACCAAGTAGTAGTGGAGTACCATCAAGTACAACAGGAGGATCTCAATCAGGTGGAAGCGGAACACCATCAAGCGCACCAGAACCTTCTCAACCAAGTCATAGCGGAACATCTTCAAGTGATGAAAATTTCTCTGGTTCATCTCGTCCGGTAGATACGGCACCAAGTTCTACAGAGGATATTCCAGCAACGCAAAGAGAAAACCGTACGATTGGTCAATATGCAAAGGATCGTCTCTCTAATGCATTTCATAATTCTCCAACAGTACAAAAGACAAGACGTTCTTATCAGCTTGGACAAAATACAGGAGAGGGCTTGCGAAACAAACGCAAAAATAAGAATGAAGGGCAAAATACAAATCAAAATCCACCCAAGAATCGTAGAAAAGATGCATAGATTACAACACAGTAAGCATACATGGAATGCTTATTTTTTTCGCTTGAAAAGGAGGAAATGAAAATGGCAAACTATCGTATTCCAAAAGAAATACGAACGGAATTGAAAATCAACAAAGTGTTATATCTTTTTGATCTCTTGTTCATTATAGGGCTTGTGGTTTTCACCATGACAACCAAGCCCTTGGTTCATCCGATGTTTCAAATTCCCTATTATATTTTTATGTTGATTGTAGGTGTCCTTTTAATTGTTCGTCCCAATACCAACCCACAAAAACGGATGTTTGAGGTGCTGTTTATTATGTTAGCTAGAAAACGTTCTACGTATTGTGCAATTGACCAGGAACAAGACTAAAGGAGGAAATGGAATGGCCTTATTCAATGAAAAAGAAATGAATAGAGGAGTAGAAAAGAAGAGTAAAGCCAAGACGTCCCTGGAGTTGCCAAAGCAAGAAAAAAAGCCAGGGGGAGTCGTAAAAATCAAAGGATTTCAGGAAAAGAAAGAAGCACAACCAACGGTTGCTCCTTTGAGAGAAGAAGAAATGCCGGTAAAGAAAAAGAAGAAAAACTTGATGCAACATCTTGGAAAGAAGAAAGATGTTGTGAAAAAAACAGCGAGGATTGACGAGGATTCGGGAAGCAAAGGGAAGACGGAAAAAAAGAAAAAAATCCAAAAAGAAAGAGAAGCCACCTCATATCAAAAAGAGTATTGCTGAGGTAATTCCGATTATTGATATGACGGAATCGGGTGTCTTTGAATTTCGAGAAGAACAAGGTTTTGTAGATATCTTACAGATCCAAGGTATAGATATCTATTCGATGAACGAGGAAGAGGCAGAATATGCGATTTATCATCTTGCACACTATTATCAATCATATCAAGAGTCCATCAAGATTGTATCGATGAATTTTCCAGTTTCTACGGAACCGCAACAACGTTTTCTACTGAAGAAAATTGAAACATGTCAGAATCCGCTATATGAACGCTTTCTCGTACAAAAACTGAAAGAACTTCAGTATTTAGAATGGGGGCGCACAAACCGGGAGTACTTTTTATTCGTGTATGGTGAGAACGAATTTGTTGTGAAAGAACGAGTGGAATCGTCAAAACGGTACTTGCAACGATGCATCCCATTGTTAGAGATGGAAGAGGAAAAGAAGATAGAAATTTTATATAAATTGCATAATCAAAATTCAAAAATTGGTACGAAAAAATAAGAAGAGGTGATGAACGTGTCTGTATTTCAGTTTTTTAAGAGAAAACAAAAGAACGAAGAGAAAAAAGAAAAGAAACAAATCAATAAGGAATTGGTTGCCAAGATTCAGCCACAAGGGGGGATTAAATTCCAAGAAGTATATGTTCAAGGTGGAGATGGATTACAAACCTGCATTCATGTATATGGGTATCAAACAACGGTAAATGATTTTTGGTTAGAACCAATCATGAATATGCCAAATGTTATTACAACGCTTGATATTATCAGTGATAGCCGAAAAATTGTGGTTGAATCGATTAATAAATCAATGGCAGAACAAAGCGTTCGCCATGCGAACGCTAAAGATAATATTGAGCGAATTGAAGCGGAACAACAGTTTAGTGAGTTAGAAACGTTATATCAGCAAGTATCAAAAGGCGAGGTGCTGAAGCGAGTACATTTACGCATTTATATTTCAGCACGAACGATGGCAGAGCTAGAAAAACAAGCAAAAGAAGTCATGGAAACAATAGAATCTTATAATTTTAGAGGTGCCATATTCCTAAATGAACAAGAACATGAATGGGCTTCTATAACATCAAGTTTTAAGATGCAGAAGAAATATATTAATAAACGAAATGGGAAAGAAATACCAGCTCTTGCTTTAGCAGGGGGATTCCCATTTCACTTTACATTTCTAAATGACCCATATGGTATTTACTATGGCACAACCAAGACAAAGGGGAGTGTCATTTTTGATTTGTTCCATAAAGATAAACAACGTAAAAGTTAAAATGGCGTGGTTATCGGAAAGATGGGTGCGGGTAAATCTACTTTACTGAAAAAAATCATGAGTGATAATGCAATGAAGGGGTATAAGATTCGAGGCTTTGATATTACAGGTGAGTTTGAAGATATTGTGCAAGAGTATAACGGGAAGCAAATTGCATTAGATGGATCGCAAGGACAAATCAATCCACTCCAAGTATATAAAACGGCTGAAACAGAAGAAGTATCCTTTACTCAACATCTATCTAAACTTAGTATCTTTTATCGTTTTATTGCACCAGAAGCAAAGGATGATGAAATTAAAGAATATGAGAATTTACTTCGTAAAATGTATGTGGAAAAGGAACTGTGGAATGATGAACCAGGTGCGGAAAATAATATTACAGGTTTGTTAGCGAACGAGTATCCTATTTTCTCAAATTATTTGTATCTTGTTCGCACAGAACTATATGAAGATATAGAAAAGGGAATTCACCGTTCTAATGTCAGCGATACTCGTAAGAAACGGTTAGAGTTGATTGAATTAAATCTAATCAATTTAGTAGATAATTTTGGACACTTATTTAATGGCATTTCAACGATAGACGATTTCTCAAAAGAGAAAATCGTCTTTTTTTCATTGCGCCACCTGATGAGTTTAAAACCGGAAATCTATCAAGCTCAGATTTTCAGCGTTATGAACTTGATGTGGGATGAGATGTTAGAAAACGGAAAGCCACAGTGGAAAGCCTTTGATAGAAAAGAAATACAATTTGAAGATGTCATTCGGTATCTCATCATTATGGATGAAGCTCATCATTTAATTAATACGAGTGAACGAAGTCAACATGCGGTGCAGTTCACGATCAAGTTTAGCCGAGAAGCTCGAAAATATTTTGCAGGCATTGTATTTGCGAGTCATTCGATTCGTGACTTTGTTCCAGAGGATGCTAGTTTAGCAGCAGTAGAAGAGATTAAGAAGCTATTTGAATTAACACAGTACAAATTCATTATGCAATAAGACAGCAACAACCTAGATATTGGCTCGAAGTACGATGCAAGAAATATTAAGGAAACATTGACTGAATATCTAATGGAAACACTTCAATTGGAATTGTCACAAGAAAAAACGCTTATTACCCATGCTTCCGAAAAACATGCAGGATTTCTCGGTTACAACATTCGTATTTTTAGAGGAAGTGAACCTCGAAAAGATGCGATTGGAAGAGTATGTAGATACCTTAATGGAAAAGTTCAATTGAAAATGCCTCACGAAGCTTGGGTCAACAAGTTAAAGAAATACCAAGCTATTAAAATGAGTGCCGATGGCACTTGGATGCCAAAAGAAAGAGGGTACTTCATTCATAATGAAGATTTAGAGATTGTCGCTCAATATAACAGTGAAATAAGAGGATTGTACAACTATTATCGGCTAGCAGAAAACGTGAGCAATCATATGCATCGTTTTGCTTACTTTATGTATTACTCTATGCTAAAAACATTTGCATCTAAGTATAGAGTTAAAACAAAAGAGAATCGAAAACGCTATGAGAAAAATAGACGATTTACTGTCACATATAAAACATCTCGAGGAGAAAAGCAAACCCATTTTATTGAACGTAGTTTTCCCCGAGAGAAACAGTCAAAAGAAGCGACCTTGGATTTAATTCCAGATACAAAATATGTGCTAAGTGAAACGAAACTCTCTGATCGAATCAAAGCAGAACAATGTGAGTTGTGTGGGAAAACTAATACCACAATTCATATGCATCACGTAAAGAGATTGAAAGACATTAAAAATAAGCCGAACAAATCCTTTCTAGAGAAACGTATGGTTTCAAGGAATCGTAAAACCATAGCGTTATGTAAAGAGTGCCACGTTAAAAGGCACAAAGGAGAAGTCTAGCAGGAGACAGATGGAGAGCCGGATACATTGAGAGATGTAAGTCCGGTTCGGGGAGGAGCACTTGAAAACCTACTACAGTAATGTAGCAAGGCGTTGGGTGCTTACTCTACTTATATGTGGATGCCGTGTTGAAATATTATATACCTGGTGCACCAGTAAATGGCGGTGGAGGGAGCGCAGGAGGCGGTTCTTCTGGCTCGCAAGTTGCCGATGTAGGGCGTCAATGGATTGGACGTTCTACGTATGTATTTGGTGGTGGACGTAACACAAATGACATTGCAAGAGGGATTTTTGATTGTAGCAGTTTTGTACGTTGGGCATTTGAACAGGTCGGAATGAATGTGAGTCCAATGGGAGCTGTAAGTACAGAAACCTTAAATAAAATTGGTACACAAATCTCACCAATGGAAATGAAAGCTGGTGATGTTATTTTCTTTGATACGTATAAACATGACGGTCATGTTGGAATTGTAATTGACCAAAATACTTTCATTGGTTGTCAAACGAATAAAGGTGTCTCAATTGAAATTGTATCGAATCCATACTGGGCTAAAGTGTTTAAAGGACATGTGAGACGTTATTAAAACGATAACAAAACTGGATAAGAGATTACAAGTTAAGGAGGCGGAATCAGTGAGTGAAACGAATGAAAAAGATAAAAGAAAAGTCTGGTTTTTAACGCTTGCGATTGTCATTGCAGGCGTTACTTTTTTGAACATCTTTTTGTATTATCGTAACGATGAGACGGGTGATGTAAAGCAATTAAAAATTCGTAATCAGGTGTTAAAAACTGAAAATGAAGAGCTGAAAAAGAAGGTGAAAGAAACACTTCCTTCAGAACAGGAACAAGAGCGATTATCATATCTTTCAGCGGTAGAAAAGTTTATTCAACTATCATTTCATCGAGAAAAACAAGGATATGAAGGGCGAAGAGAACAAGCAAAAAAATTAATGAAGGATGAAGTGTTTCAGCTTTTTTATCCAACGGATACATTTGAAATGGGAGACACATATATATCTAAGCCATCTGATATGAAGTTATACTTACAAGCCTATAGGATTGGTGCTTCACAGGTAGAAGTCGTTGCAGAATTTCAAAATACAGTGACGATTGGAGCGAATGGGACAACAGATAAAACGAAAAATGTTATGAAAGTAACGGTGCAAAAAAATCAAGAGAGTTGGCAAGTAACCAATGTAGAAGAACTAGCGGTTCAGCTCGTTACATCTTAAAAAAAGTGAGGTGTTGAGTAAATGGAAGTTGTAAATAATAGTGTGAATTTAAGACGTAAAAAATCATGGATATACGGTTTAATTGTTGGATTTATGTTTGTTGGTTTTTTCGGTTTTTTTACTTCGAAATTATATTTACCCTATGAAGAACCGGTCTATCATACAGAGTTGAAAAAGCCGGTTACGTTATTTGGAAATCGAACAATGACGATAGAGAAAAGAGCATATGATCCAGCTTCCCATACAATAGAAATGTTTCTTCATGTAGAGGGAGGAGATGGAGAACACTATCAATTTCAAGCACAGGAAAAAGCAAATCCAAATCTTCAATTACCAGTAAAAGTTGTGTATCAGGATGATAAAAATTTGGTTGTACAAGTGAAAGAATTATCATCAAAATGGCAAGCAGTTGCACTTGATGTATTTGAAAAAAATAATCCAGATGTGACAGTAGAAACGAAGCAAAAGACAGAAAAAGAAAAGGAAACTTCAAAGGAAGATGAAAAGCAAACGTTCTTAAAATCCTTCTTCTCCGACCAAAAGAAAACAGAAATAGAAGAGGGCATTTCACAAAAGAGTAAAGGTACGTATACGAAAGTGTTTATCGGTATGGAACAAAAAATCTTAAAAGATAAAGTAAAACAGTACGATGAAGTCATGAAGCAAGAAAGCTCTAAACAAACACAGTGGCAAGAGCAAATCACAGAATGGAAGAACGATTCTAAGTACCAAACTGAAACAGAAAAAATGGAAACCGACGCAAAAATCAACTCAAAAGAAACGAATATTAGCCAGTCAAAAGAGAAGGTTGAACTATATAAATGGGAGCAAGGGCAAGTCAGAGAAAAGATTAAAAAATTAGATGAGAAGGCAAAAGATGTAGAGCATTCGTGAAAAAAGTTGGGTCGACCATGACTCAACTTTCTATGTTTACGACTCCACCTCGAGTCAACCTGAGCAGAAAAGTGACTCGACCGTGACTCAACTAGAGGGGGATTTGAGTCGACCTCGACTCGACTTTTCGGAGTTCTTCTTGTTCCCACGGTTTTGCTAGGCTTTGCCTAGCTTCACACCCTAGGTGGGAACAAAAACCCCTTATGCTCTTCTCACTATTTTTAGTGGAGATCCCAAATTTGGAGGAGGAAATGAAAATGGAGATAAGAGTTCGAAATATGAATCCAATTGCGGTGAAACGAATTGATGAAATTGCAAAGGCAAAAGGACTTTCAAGAGATAAATTCTTACAAGGGAAACTTGAAACATTAGCATTCTATCGTGAACAACAAAATCGTGAATTGTATCTTCAACAGTTGCTAGAAAAAAATATCTATGCGATGGAAAGTTGTTTCGAAGCTGTAAAAGAAATGAATGCCTTTTTACAAATGATGACGCAGGATGATGAGGTATGAGCCAAACTCCTTCACAAGCAACGGTGACGCCTGGTGTGGTGACAGTGTCTCGTTTTGTTACGGCAGATGGAAAGACATTTCAGGATTATGTGGAGTACGTTGACCGAGAAGATGCGAAAAGAGAAGGGGAAGCACATGAGAAAATGTTTTCTCTGTATCAGGATTATATGGGAGATGCAGAGAAGACATCTTCGCTCTTCACAGAGCATAGTAACGGTTTAAAGGAAAATGAAAAGAAAGACCTAAAAAAGATGTTTCAGCTCGCTCAAAAAAATAAAAGTATTATGTGGCAAGATGTCATCACTTTTGATAATGACTGGCTCGCTGAACATGGCGTGTACGATCCTAGAACACGTACTGTAGATGAAACAAAATTAATGGATGTCACCCGGTTAGCGATGAAAGAAATGTTAAAAAGAGAGAAGC
>NZ_CM000745.1:5397973-5401109 GCF_000161455.1 Bacillus pseudomycoides DSM 12442 | reverse complement strand
GGGTTTGAGTCCAAAAATAATGGGAAGAAATTTGACGCTCGGTTATCCTACAGTACACAAGAGAAACGATTAAAATTCTTATTTGGCAAATAAAAATGAGAGGGTGTGAACGCATTATGAATTTTATAAGAGAAATGAAAGAATTTAATATAAACCTTCAATCAAGTTGTGATCCGTTAGAAATTTTGTTTTTTGAAGAAAAAACATTGCAGGGAAGAGTTTTTCATGACTATAGATATTATCGTTTTTTTTCTAGCTTATTCACAATAGAAACCCTTGCACATTATTTAGAGGGTGAAATGGAGTTTCAAGATATTTTGGAAGAAAGAGAAAAACCTGAAGAGAATTTGCCACATTTGGATGAACTTTTACTCAAATTGGAACCTAGATTGGAGCATATAAGAGCAAAAAAAAGACCCATGTTAGATCTTAAACAAACGATTATTATGAATGCACTGTTACAATCAGATTCTGTGTATATTCCCATCGTTTGTTTTGGAAGATCCATACACAAATATAAACTATTGACTTTGTTATCGATTGTTGACTGGTCATGTGATGTTATGCATTCATATGGTTCAGGTTGCTGTGATACAACGGTGTTGATCGACCTAGACAAGGAGTTTCACACGTCTGAATTCGAGATTATGCTACCCTTGCAAGAAATGAAGCATTTAATTTGTAAATTAGAAGAAAACAAGCTATTCAAATACTCGTCGACTGATGAAGATAATGTGGTGGATTGGATTCATTTTACTGAAAATTATTATATAGAAAAAAATCAAAAGGTAATGAAACTGATGAATGAAAAGCTATGCTGTTATACGGTTACTAAAAACCCATTTGATATTTTCACAGAGCCAAAGGACAAAAATATAGGGAATATGATACCGATAGGAGAGAACTGATACAAACAGTTCTCTTTTTTTATTCTTGAAACCATTCACAACAAGGGGAGGTGCCAACATGACATATCGACTGGCAGAGGAGGAAGTCATGAAAGCAAAAGATGTGGATTTGTTGTCGTATTTAGAGGCCAAAGGAGAAAAATTTCAAAAAGAGGGAAACTATTACCGACATACGGAGCATGATAGCCTTATTATTCGAGATAATATGTTTGCGTGGAATAGTCGAGGAGAGAAAGGATATGGAGCAATTAGTTTTGCGAAAATGTATTATGGTATGTCTTTTCAAGAAGCTGTCCGTGATGTGAATCTTGGTGATTATCCAACCTTTACATCATCTAAGGAAGAAGAGCCAAAACAAGATGGGCCATTTCGTTATCCAGGTCATTTGGAAGTCCAGGATAAACAAGCGATTAAGCAATATTTAACTCAGGAGCGGAAAATTGATTCCCGATTAGTCAATTGGTTGATTGGGCAGGATCTCGTTGCACAAGATAAAAAGAAGAATGTCGTGTTTAAATGGCGAGAACAAGGTGGAACAGGAGATATAGTAGGCGCAGAACGTCAAGGGACAGTTAAGATGGAAAATAAACGAGGTTCTTTCAAGCAAATTTTGCCGAATGGAAAACCACATACAGGATTTATGGTGGATGTTGGGAAACCAACATCCATTTATTATTTCGAGAGCCCGATTGATCTTCTTTCCTATTGGACGTTACAACAAAACCGTCTTCAAAATGCAAGGCTGATTAGTATGAATGGTTTAAAGATGAAGACTGTTTTACGTACATTTAAAGAGACAAAAGATGAAGGATTTCCCGTGAATCGAATTGTCCTCGCAGTAGATAATGATAAAGCGGGGAAAGAATTTACGGAAAAGATAGGAGCTTTAACGATTACACCACGTGTCCAAATGCATCTTCCATCACAGGAGAAAGATTGGAATGATGCACTGAAGGCAGTCATACAATCAACTGAAAAACAGCAACAGCTTTATAAACAAACGCAACCGCAGCAAAAGAAACTAACACCAAAAAAGGAGATGGAGCGAAGTGTCTAATACATTACCAATATCAGGTGTATTACAGCTTTTTTTGTATGGAATGGGTCTTTATATTATCTTTCATATCTTAAAATGGAGTGTTGGAAAAATACGTGAAATTCGAATTCTGAAGAGGATGGCGAAGTCGGGGATTCGTTACATTGACAAAATGGATGGATTTCAATTTGAAGTATATCTAAAGGCTCTTTTTCGAGAACTTGGATATCGTCCAGAAGTCACCAAACGCTCTTGTGATTACGGTGTAGACGTCATATTAAAAGGGAGAAATCGTATTGTAATCCAGGCGAAACGATATGGGATAAAGAATCGAGTTGGGATTCGGGCTGTACAAGAAGTATATGCAGGAAAAGCATACTACAAGGCTGACGAGGCATGGATCGTAACCAATAGTGTATTTACAAAACAAGCTGAAGAATTAGCAAAAGCATGCCAGGTGAAACTTATTGATCGTTTTGAGCTTCAGAATTTGATTACCAAAGTGAATCCAGAACAAAAAGCGAAAGATGTGTATCAGCAAGTCAATCCAGCAGAACGGAAATGTCCGGTTTGTAAAAATCAATTAGTCATTCGATATTCAAAGAAAAATGATAATAAGTTTTTTGGTTGTTCCCAATTTCCATCTTGTACACATACGGAAGCGGTCAATAAATGAGTTGAAAGCACTTTATTCAGCTCATTTTTAATTTTATTCAAAAAAAGAAGTTCTTATAAAAAAACGGCTTCTCAGATTCCTTTGTAACGGATTTTATCATTACCTCTAACGCAATAGGTATCCGTTAAATTAAAATCTTATTTGAAGAGATTTATGGACCTCAAATGATGTTTTAAAGTATTTCTTGTTAATTTATATAAATTTGCACGTATTCTCCCGTTATTAAAAATAAAAATTCAGAAAATTTAACATATAGACCTTGCAAGGCCGTGAAAAGAGAGTTGCAATGACCTTATAAGAGCGTATTTGATAAGGAGTGATTACAATGAAAAAGAGGTCAGTTGAAGTAATCGAAGACGTAAGACATTTCCTTACAAAAGGTCAAATTGGTTTCGATCTTAGCAATTTTAAGTATTATCAAATGTTTTGCAAGGCATTAGAAGCAACAGGGACACCGTATCATTTGCAGGTCAATGAGTTAGAAAAAAATATGATAGTAATCAAAATGATGTAAAG
>NZ_CM000745.1:5384047-5397873 GCF_000161455.1 Bacillus pseudomycoides DSM 12442 | reverse complement strand
GTAACCGGCTTTTTCAGCTCTGTATGATAGACTGGTTCTTCATAGGGTAAATATAATTTCGAAGTAAAAAAACCGAAAAAACCAACAAACATAAACCCAGCAATCAATCCATATATCCATGATTTTTTACGTCTTAAATTCACACCATTATTTACAACTTCCATTTACTCCACACCTCACTTTTTAAGATGCAATGATCTGAACTGCTAGTTCTTCTACATTGGTTACTTGCCAACTCTCTTGATTTTTTTGCACCGTTACTTTCATAACATTCTTTGTTTTATCCGTTGTCCCATTTGCACCAATCGTCACTGTATTTTGAAATTCTGAAATCACTTCTACCTGAGTAGCACCAACCCTATAAGCTTGTAAGTATAACTTCATATCAGATGGCTTAGATACGTATGTGTCCTCCATTTCAAATGTATCCGTTGGATAAAAGAGCTGAAACACTTCATCCTTCATTAATTTTTTTGCTTGTTCTCTACGCCCTTCATACCCCTGTTTTTCTCGATGAAAGGATAACTGAATAAACTTCTCTACTGCCGAAAGATACGATTGTCGTTCTTGTTCTTGTTCCGAAGGAAGAGTTTCTTTCACCTTCTTTTTGAGTTCTTCATTTTCAGTTTGTAACACCTGGTTACGAACTTTTAATTGCTTTACATCACCCGTTTCATCGTTACGAGAATACAAAAAGATATTCAAAAAAGTAACGCCTGCAATGACAATTGCAAGCGTTACAAACCAGATTTTTCTGTTATCTTTATTTTTTCCTCCTGTCATCTTTCTCCCTCCTATTCTTCAAATGAGTTGAGCTGTTTTATTGCACCCCAAAAAGAATAAATCGCCTGCAAAGCTTCTTCTTCCGAAGGATAATTATACAAAAATACGTACCTCCTCCCTTCATAACGAGACAGTATTTCTTTTGATTGTGAAGACTCATCTTCACTCAACTCTCTATGCAAAAGAAAGTTCTCACCAACGTCTTGAATCATATAATTTGCTGGTTTAATTTTATAATTTTGAAATTCTTCTATTGGTGGTGTTATCACTTTTTGAAATAATGCTTTGTCACATAACTCTATTTTATTTATCATAAAAATCTCTCCCCTTATTAATTTCTTAATATTTTCAGTAACGTCTCACATGTCCTTTAAATACTTTAGTCCAGTATGGAGTCGATAAATTTTCGATTGAGACACCTTTATTCGTTTGACAACCAATGAAAGTATTTTGATCAATGACAATGCCAACATGACCGTCATGTTTATACGTATCAAAGAAAATAACATCACCAGCTTTCATTTCCATTGGTGAAATTTGTGTACCAATCTTATTTAAAGTTTCTGTACTTACAGCTCCCATTGGACTCACATTCATCCCAACCTGTTCAAATGCCCAACGTACAAAACTACTACAATCAAAAATCCCTCTTGCAATGTCATTTGTGTTGCGTCCACCACCAAATACATACGTAGAACGTCCAATCCATTGACGCCCTACATCGGCAACTTGTGAACCAGAAGAACCGCCCCCCGCGCTTCCTCCACCACCATTTACTGGTACGCCAGGTATATAATATTTCAACACGGCATCAACATAAAGCGCGTCGCCATAACATGCCCCATAGGGTATCATCTCTGGTCTTACACAACGATATATACCCGTATGTTTTACTTTCTGATATGTTTCTGCGGAGAATTGAATCGCTAATTCTTTTGTATATTTACCTCCATGAGCAGAAATAAAGTCAAAAAATCCTGTCCCGAATAGTGATAGGTAAGGATTTGAAGTTATCTTCACCTTTTCCCCCACTTCACACCGTACGTGAGAGTTTCCCCTCATACGGCGTTCCATCTGATTCAATTGACCTAACTTTTATATTAAAGAGAAGATAGGTGCTCGATTCGCAAGTATTCTTAGCTTATCGAACCTTTTCTTCTTTTCTTCTTCTATTTCATAGTTGGCTAAGATGGATTTTGCCTTCTCTGAATCATCATGATGAATTGCGACATGTATATCTTCTAGCACAATTATCAGGTTTTCATAGTCGTCTTTCCCGCCAAATTCCAACGGAATTTTATGGTGGCAGTGCCAACCAATTAGACCCAATTCCTTTTTAGTAATTGCACATCTTCCATACTGTGCTACAAATTTTGAAATACGATTGTCGTTATATTCTACGGTTCGATGATTCATATAAAATCGTTGCACATGTCTAAGTGTTTCTTTATCTATAGCTTTCAAGGTATCGTGAATTTCCGCCCTACCTTCTTCGGTATAATTTGAAATAGATTGGGTAAAATTCCTTGCTGATTTATGCTTTTGTGCGTGAATCGGGATTAGTACAATATCTTGAATTTTATAGAGTTTCGGATTATAGTTGCGATACCTTTTTCTCAAAGTAGATGACATATCGTGCTTAGTGGCTCTTTTCCAATCTCGCCTCAGTCGGTTATAGAGTGTTCTTATGAGATGGCAACTCATTTGGTCTAAATCTTTATTAATATGGGTTGCAGCCGCATAATAATTTTGTATGCCCATCACAACTGTGTTGTAATGCCATACTGCCTCTGGCGTCTGCTTTTTACTTATTTTCTTGATGACTTCCTTCAATTTTCCGTAGGCATTTTCTCTGGCTTTTTGACACATCCTGCTATGAGCAACATGCCGATTTCTCTTTTTCCGTGCCTTAATAGTGAATCCCAAGAAGTCACTAGATTTCTTCTGTAAGTTAACAATTTGGGATTTCTCAGTGCTAATTTCAAGCTGTAGCCGCGTTTTGAGAAAATCTTTTGTCGCTTCAAACATCTTAAGAGCCGTTGGGTAGTTACGACATAATATTTTGAAATCATCTGCATATCTAATGAGAAAGCATTCCTTCAAATTACTTTTCTTTAATGCTCTATACTTATCTTTTCTCGCCACATATGGATGTTTAGTCTCTATGGTCTCCCATTGGTCACTAATCCACCAATCTAACTCGTTTAAAACTACGTTAGAAAGAAGAGGACTTAAAATGCCTCCTTGCGGAGTCCCCTTATTCGGGAAACCTTCATTAATGATCTCTGCTTTTAACAAACTTGAAATGATAGAAAGTAATTTTTTATCTCTTATACCCATGTTCCATAGCTGTTTCATGAGCTTTCCGTGATTTACATTGTCAAAGAATCCTTTGATATCTATGTCCACGCAGTAGTGAAAACCTCTTCCTTGACTGTTCACCAAAGATTTCACTCTTGCTAATGCATGATGTGTACTTCGGTTTGAACGGAACCCATAACTATGAGCATGAAACTTTGCTTCACATATAGGTTC
The DNA here is from genome assembly GCF_000161455.1 of Bacillus pseudomycoides DSM 12442. Taxonomy (GTDB): domain Bacteria; phylum Bacillota; class Bacilli; order Bacillales; family Bacillaceae_G; genus Bacillus_A; species Bacillus_A pseudomycoides. The sequence continues at coordinate 5,394,555 of NZ_CM000745.1, read as the reverse complement.
AAGGATTTGTAAGATACACTGTTGAAACAGTCTATCCCATATTGTTGGTATTCCAAGAGGTCTCTTTTTACCATTAGGTTTCGGTATAAAAACTCGCTTAACCGCTTGTGGTTTGTACCAAGAGAACATTGATTTAACCTGTTCTATCACTTCATCTGTTAAAAGCAATTTTATGTCGTTGATGGTCATCCCATCGACTCCAGCTGTTACACTCCCCATATTTCTTTTAATGTTTCGATATGCCAATTTGATATTTTCATCCATCGTCATAAGCTCTATTAGCTTATAAAAGTTGTCTCCATTTCGACTTTGCTGATATAAACCGTCCATAATGGACTGCATATCATAGTATTCAGCGTGTCTAAGCTTCGCAGTTTTCTTTATAAGTCGGTGCTCCTTTCAGAGTTAACCTTTTTTAGTCTCACAAGAACCTTATAATTCGACTGATTTGCTTCATAAAATGGTTGGTCAATCTTCTTCAGACTAATGGCCATCCCTTCATGATGTTTCCATCATTTCATAGGTACTGTGCCATCACTCTCACCACCATAAATAAAGGTTATATGTGCGCTAATCTCATGAACATTTTCCCCTTAAACACTTCACCAAAGATAAGTTCTCCATGTTGGTGGCTTTCCACGTTCCACTACTTCTATCTGTTCATGACACTTTTAGGGCTCTCCTTTAAGCCTGTTGACTGGATGCCGCCTGTAACGACATATGGGTTTTCATAACAACTATTCTTACTTACCCACACCAACGCCACGCCCGTGGCACACACATTTCTATGTGTCAAGCGTTCTAGACCCGTACATTCGGAGATTCGTCAGATTCTGCCTACCGATGGTTTTTGTGAATCCATTCTACCCATGAGTGCTTTGTAGACTCCCGGCCTATAGGCTACATCATCCACCTCTGGACAACTTTCGTAGTACTTCCATACTTTACGGTAGCTCTCGGCCGACTTTACCGAGCTTCACACACTTACAGTTCTTATCCACTGCATCATGCATGTCGGAGTATCAGAGGAAGCCCTTCCAGGCGTTACCCTTTCATTTGACTTCTCGAAATAGTAGTTCTCCTGATTTCATATCAGTGCTTAACCTTTTCAGTTAAGAACGTGTCACACAATTGTACGCCTGAAGTGCTGTTTTAATATGATCCATATCACCTGGTCCCGTTACTCCCGCTCGCTCAATCGCATGCTTAAATTCCTGAACACCAGCCCAGATGGAGTAATCAGGATCCGTAATACAATTTGGTGCTTTACAATACTTTGTGTTATAAGCTCCTTCAGAAGATTGCATGGGATCCAGCCCACGTCCGCCACTCTCTTGCATCATTTGAGCTAACATTAAGGGAACAAACCCTTCTACGCCAAATTCCTGTGCATACTTCCGAATTGTAGGTTCCCATTTCAATACTTCAGCCGAAACATTCGCTACCCCCATACCACCTTGTGGGTATGTAATATTGCCTTGTTTTTTATTCCCCTCCATTCCGCCGATCAGTGCCATTGTAGCTCCTATAAGAATAGTTCCAAGGAGAAAGAGTAGACTAAGAGCGATCACAATCAGCCACTTCTTTGGAATAATCTTCAGTACAAGATGCATGAATTATGCCCCTCCTCCAAACAACGCTAACTCTTCTTCTGTTACATCGACTTTAAATAAAATGTTCTTCACAGCACTGATGCATAAGAGAACATCTCCTGTTGGTAAAAACGGTATTTCATTCAGTTCACTTGTACTGATTTGACCCGCAAACACCCTCCGTAACATATCTAGATTGTTGCTGTCTTGTTGCATAATGAATTTGTACTGTGTTAATTCAAAGAGCTTCTTAATCTCTTCTACCGCTGTTAAATTTGAATCTTCTGGTACAAAGTCACGGATAGAGTGACTTGCAAATACAATCCCTGCAAAATACTTCCGTGCTTCCCGGCTAAACTTAGTTGTAAACTGCACTGCATGTTGGCTTCGTTCACTTGTATTGATCAGATGATGTGCTTCATCCATAATGATGAGATAACGAATGACATCATCAAATTGAATTTCCTTTCTATCAAATGCTTTCCACTGTGGCTTTCCGTTTTCCAGCATTTCATCCCACATTAAATTCATAACATTGAAGATTTGCGCCTGATAAATTTCTGGTTTTAAGCTCATGAGATGACGCAATGAAAAAAAGACGATTTGCTCTTTTGAGAAATCGTCTATCGTTGAAACACCATTAAATAAGTGCCCAAAGTTATCTACTAAATTTGCTAAATTTAATTCAATTAACTCTAATCGTTTTTTACGAGTACTGCTGACATTAGAACGGTGTTTTCCAGTTTCTAGATTTTCATATAGTTCTAAACGCACAAGATGCAAATAATCAGAGAAAATAGGATACTCTTTCGCTGACAAGCTGGTAATATTATTCTGCACACCTAGTTCATCACTCCATAATTCCTTTTTCACATACAGTTTACGAAGTAAATTTTCATACTCTTTAATTTCATCATCTTTTGCCTCAGGTGCAATAAAACGATAGAAAATACTCATTTTAGATAAGTGTTGCGTAAAAGAACTTTCTTCTGTTTCTGCCGTTTTATACACTTGAAGTGGATTGATTTGCCCTTGTGATCCATCTAATGCAATTTGTTTCCCGTTATACTCCTGGACAATCCCCTCAAATTCACCTGTAAAATCAAAGCCCCTAATCTTATATCCTTTCATCGCATTATCACTCATGATTTTTTTCAGTAAAGTAGATTTACCCGCACCCATCTTTCCAATTACAACGCCGTTATAACTCTTTCGTTGTTTATCTTTATGGAACAAATCAAAAATGACACTCCCCTTTGTTTTGGTAGTGCCATAGTAAATCCCATATGGATCATTTAGAAATGTAAAATGAAATGGAAACCCTCCCGCTAAAGAAAGAGCTGGTATTTCTTTCCCATTTCGTTTATTAATATATTTCTTTTGCATCTCGAAGCTTGATGTAAGGGATGCCCATTCATATTCTTGTTCATTTAAAAAGATAGCACCTCTAAAGTTGTAAGACTCAAGTGTTTCCATGACCTCTTTTGCTTGTTTTTCTAACTCTGTCATCGTTCGTGCTGAAATATAAATACGTAAATGTACCCGCTTCAGCACCTCTCCTTTTGATACTTGTTGATATAACGTTTCTAACTCACTAAACTGTTGTTCCGCTTCAATTCGCTCAATATTATCTTTAGCGTTCGCATGTCGAACGCTTTGTTCTGCCATTGATTTATTAATCGATTCAATTACGACTTTTCGGCTGTCACTGATAATATCCATTGTTGTAATAACATTCGGCATATTCATAATAGGCTCTTGCCAAAAGTCATTTACCGTTGTCTGATACCCGTATACATGAATGCAAGTTTGTAATCCATCTCCACCTTGAACATATACTTCTTTAAATTGAATGCCCCCTTGCGGTTGAATCTGGGCAACGAATTCCTTATTGATTAGTTTCTTTTCTTTTTTCTCTTCTTTCTTTTGCTTTCTCTTTAAAAAATTAAGTACAGACACATTCATCACCTCTTCTTATTTTTTTGTACCAATTTTTGAATTTTGATTATGCAATTTATATAAAATTTCTATCTTCTTTTCCTCTTCCATCTCTAACAATGGGATGCATCGTTGCAAGTACCGTTTTGACGATTCCACCCGTTCTTTTACTACAAATTCATTCTCACCATACACGAATAAAAAGTACTCACGATTGGTACGTCCCCACTCTAAATACTGTAGTTCTTTCAACTTTTGTACAAGGAAACGTTCATATAACGGATTCTGGCACGTTTCAATTTTCTTCAGTAGAAAACGTTGTTGCGGTTCCGTAGAAACTGGAAAGTTCATCGATACAATTTTGATAGACTCTTGGTATGATTGATAATAGTGTGCAAGGTGATAAATCGCATATTCTGCTTCTTCCTCGTTCATGGAATAAATATCTGTCCCCTGAATCTGTAAGATATCCACAAAACCTTGTTCTTCTCGAAATTCAAAAACACCCGATTCCGTCATATCAATAATCGGAATTACCTCAGCAATACTTTTTTTGATATGAGGTGGTTTCTCTTTCTTTTTGGCTTTTTTTGCTTTCTTCTCTTTTTTCGTCTTCCCTTTGCTTCCCGAATCCTCGTCAATCTTCGCTGTTTTTTTCACAACATCTTTTTTCTTTTTTCCAAGATGTTGCATTAAGTTTTTCTTCTTTTTCTTTACCGGCATTTCTTCTTCTTTCAAAGGAGCAACCGTTGATTGTGCTTCTTTCTTTTCCTGAAATCCTTTTATTTTTACGACTCCCCCTGGCTTTTTTTCTTGTTTTGGCAACTCCGGGGACGTCTTGGCTTCACTCTTCTTTTCTACTCCTCTATTCATTTCTTTTTCATTGAATAAGGCCATTCCATTTCCTCCTTTAGTCTTGTTCCTGGTCGATTGCACAATACGTAGAACGTTTTCTAGCTAACATAATAAACAGCACCTCAAACATCCGTTTTTGTGGGTTTGTATTGGGACGAACAATTAAAAGGACACCTACAATCAACATAAATATATAATAGGGAATTTGAAACATCGGATGAACCAAAGGCTTAGTTGTCATGGTGAAAACCACAAGCCCTATAATGAACAAGAGATCAAAAAGGTATAACACTTTGTTGATTTTCAATTCCGTTCGTATTTCTTTTGGAATACGATAGTTTGCCATTTGTATTTCCTCCTTTTCAAGCGAAAAAAATAAGCATTCCATGTATGCTTACTGTGTTTTTACCTATGCATCTTTTCTACGATTTTTGGGTGGATTTTGATTTGTATTTTGCCCTTCATTCTTATTTTGGCGTTTGTTTCGTAAGCCCTCTCCTGTATTTTGTCCAAGCTGATAAGAACGTTTTGTCTTTTGTACTGTTGGAGAATTATGAAATGCGTTAGAGAGACGATCCTTTGCATATTGACCAATGGTACGGTTTTCCCTTTGTGGTGCTGGAATATCCTCTGTAGAAGTTGGTGCCGTATCTACCGGACGAGATGAACCAGAAGAACTTTCATCACTTGAAGATGTTCCGCTACCACTTGATTGAGACCCACCTGTTGTACTTGATGGTGCTCCTCCACCACTTGATTGAGATCCACCAGTTGTACTTGATGGTGCTCCTCCACCACTTGATTGAGATCCACCTGATGTACTTGATGGTGTTCCGCTACCACTTGATTGAGATCCGCCTGTTGTACTTGATGGTGCTCCTCCACCACTTGATTGAGATCCACCAGTTGTACTTGATGGTGCTCCACTACCTCCTGGTTTACTTCCCCCTGATGCACTTGTTGGTGTTCCACTACCTCCTGGTTTACTTCCCCCTGATGCACTTGTTGGTGTTCCACTACCTCCAGATTGCGTTCCGCCGGATACATTCGCTGAAGAACCCTGCCCTTCATTTTTAGCCTCTTTATCAAAACCAGACGATTTCATTTCATCTTGTATAGATGAATGACCGGTTCCATTTGCCCCGCCATTGGCATCGCCTTGCTTTTCTTTCCCTTCTTTTCCATTCTCTTTACCTTGTTGTTCTTTCCCTTCTTTTTTATTCTCTTTACCTTGTTGTTCTTTTCCTTGCTTTTGCTCCTTTTGTTCACCACCATTTGTTTTCCCTGCATTTTTATATCCATTTGCGATTCCTGCGGCACCAGCACCTGCTTGTAATGCGCCCTTACCTGTACTTTTTAACATGTTACCAGCTTTGGACGCTATATTGCCGGTTGCTTTACTGATTCCCTTTCCAAGTGCGTATCCACCTGCAACGACTCCCCAGCCATTTTTAAGCCCTGCATCAATGCCAAAAAGACGTTCACAAATAACGGGACCATCTACAACCGCAAGGCTTAAACAAATTAATGCCACTACATAAGCAATCCCATTTACATTTTCATGAATATAGTTCATACCGATGAGATAGAGCTTTAATGAAAGGAAAATCATAATCATGATAAGAAACGCATTTAAAATATTCATCAGAATATGCTTAGTTTTTTGTCCATTTGCCACATCTGCCGGTGCAACTAAGTTTGCTAGAATGTAGCTGAAAGCTAGTTCAAAGCACAATTTTCCAAGTTTGATTGCTGTAAACAATAGTGTCATCCCAATTACAAATAAAGAAGAAGCGATTTTCCAAAACTCCCAGTCCCAGCGGTAATATTTATCTGGCCAAAAATCAAACCAACCATTTTTTAAATCTATCAGTACTTCTTTTCCATCTGGTGCAACACTCATTTTCTTTTCTAAGATTTTTTGTCCATCATCAGTTAATTCTTTATCCTTACTAATTTTAAATTCTTTGTCAATTTTTTCTAAAATGTCGATTCTTCTAATATTTTCTTGTGGAATTTGATTTGGTTCCTTTAACTTGGTTGTCTTCCATTCCCCTATGTCAAACTGCGCAACATCTGTAAGACCATCCTTTATAATCTTTTCGCTTGTAGTTCCACTGCCCTTGAGATCCACTGCCTTAATTGCCTTATCTGTAAATTTATCTGCTTGCATCATTGCCGTACTTAGTAGCACAATTACACCCATACTGATAAAAATATTCACCGCAATCTGTTCACGATTTGTTTTGCGATTGAATATTAAAGTATATCCAATATAAATGAGCGAAAACGCAAATAACACATAAAAGAGAGGCTGAAAATCTCGCACATAAGATTGTACTTCTTCTGATGCAAATAACGTTTTGACTAACAAAATTTTATCTGTAATTCCTTCTAATGCATCCACCAGATACGATAACCCTAAAATAATCATCCAACCAATCGAACGGAGAATATAGTTCGTAAATCCACCAATTTCTAAGTACTCACCAAATGTTTTTAGTATTTCTAAGACTTTCTCATCATTCATAGTTTCACCCACTTTCTCTTAGGATTCAAATACTTCTTGTATCGTTATATCAAGATACTCATCCACTTCGTCTACTCGTATCACAATCGGTGCCTCACCGGTTCCACCTGGCTGTAACACCACAACGCCATTTCTAAGTCCAATCATCACTTCTCTCCCCGCCATTACTTGATTTCCGTAAACTTGTAAAATTTGTTGTAAGGAATTGGTTACTTGCATCATGCTTCCTCCTTTACGCCTTCTTTTTCTAGTAAACTATCCATAATTTCACCGTATTTCCCATTAATCAAACGATACGTATTCTTATCAATTTGTCCTGTCGTCACTAATATTTTCAAATCGTCAATAAAGCTTTCCATTGTACTTGCCTGAATATCCGCTAATGGTCTATTCCATTGCTTCATACATTTCTTTTCAATCACACTCCAAATGGAACGATGTGTTTCAAAGAATTCTTCTGCTGTTTTTTGTTCCCAATTTTCTAAGGTAAGTGGTTCAAAAACACTAGATGATTCTACTATCACAACTGGTTCTGATGAATATGCTTCTTCTGGAATCTCAATCTCTTCATCAATATCCGCAAATTGTGGTTCCTCATACTCTTCTTCTGAAGGCGTCGGCACAGGCTCTGGTTCAGATCCTGGTGCAATTTGTTGTGGCTCTTCTGATTGCCCAGTTGGCGCCTCTTCTTGTTTTGGGAAGAAATCAATTATGAGATCCCTTGGATTCACATATTCATGTAAAGAACGAATGTCGATATCTAAAATGGATTGATCCGTATCAAAGTCATCTCCCAGGTACTCCCAACGGTATTTCATGACCGTTTTTCCTCGGTTCAGAATAGGAAACGGCTCTATCTTTTCAAACTTATTATCCCGACGCTTCATAAAGCGTATTACTGCACTTTCTCCTTCTTGGAACCTCATTAACTCTGTTGGCGTTAATAATGGTTTCGTATCAATCCCTTCTGTCTTACTCTTATCAATTGATAGTCCTTTCCCACTTCGAGATAATGAATTGATTGTTTGATTCCCTAATTTTTCGGATATTTCTTTTGCGGTTTCTTTATTACCCGATTGAATATAAATTTGATTCCCGCAATTGTCTTGAATCGTGGTACTTGCATCTCCATATTTCATTTTCAACTGCGGAAGAGCTTGCACAATGAGGTTAAATCGGATGTTTCGTCCTAAACATACCGTTACAATATTCCCCATATCATCAATCGCAGGCATATTACCAAATTCATCCAGTAAATACACTACTTCTCTATGACACTTCCCACCACGAGCTAAACCAGCATACTTGGAGAGCACAAAATATAACTGTCTAATAAAGATTGAGGCAATGACATGATTACTAGAATCATAGTCTGGAACGATCATAAAGACCGCAATTGGTTTTTCAAAAATGACAATGTTATCAATTTGTAATCCATCTTGTTTCTCGACAACTTTGAATGTTGTTTCACCTGTATCCTTGTTGATTGTTTGGATCTCTACAATCATTTTCTTCTTCGTTTTACTCTCCATCACATGAATACGCTGACCTTTTTTTACATTTTGCTGGAAATCCAGTTCAAAACGCCCTGCTGTATCTGTTTTGATACTTTCTTTCGATCCATCTGGGAAGATAATTTGTACACGAACCCTTGGTGTTCCTTTTCCTTGCAAACTTTTCCCAAAACCTATTCGTTTTAAGTCGATACTGTTACGAGACGTCATTTTTGCAATTCCTTCAAATGTAAAAATAGATAATTTACTCATTGCCGTACTAAAAATGCCACCTCGTGTAGTTTCACCTTTCGCAAAATTTGAAGTTGCATATTGCATTTTTGCTACACTATCGGCTGGAAGCATTTCAAAGTATATATCTAATGCATTTTTGGTATTTCCTTTTGCATCAATCACAATTTCTTTCGAACCAAGCTCCGATAACATATTAGCAACCGTGTACATGCAAATTTTATCTTCTGTTTTTTCTGTAATACATTTATCTATAACCGCTAAGATTAATGCATTACATAAGCTCATCGCACTGTTATTCCAGAAAGGATCCTTTACATTTGGATTGTAATAAAGTGAAAAGGATAATGTATTACAAAGTGTCTGAGCTGTTGCTGTATCACCTTGTTTATAGGCATCTTTGATAAGTTGAAGCAAGTTGTAGCTCATCGACTCTAACGGGTTAATTAAATTTAAAACTTCAATATGAAACCCCCGTTTTTCCAGCGTTTTTTTCGATGCCGCTAGCAATTCACCCTTCGGGTCATTGACGATTAAAGATGGCTGTATTTTGGCACGGGAATAAGCATCAATTGTTGGAAATACATAGGTTTCCCCTTTACCAGACCTCGTTGTCCCGATGATTAAATTACTAACAGCCCCATCATCTATAAGTAGCCTTCCTGCCTTGGCACTATCTTTTAAGTTTTTAATTTCTTGCCACTTTTCCATCCCTTTTGCTTCCATCACTTTTTTTGCTTGTCGTAAAATAGATTTCACCGAAATTTCATCATACCTAGAAATGACCACACCACCTTTTCCCTCATATCGTTCGGTCTTTTCAGGAATCGCTCGATATTGTCGTTTCACTTCATCAAGTGTTGCAAAACGAGAAGAATCTTTTTGATTCTGATTTAAATCCTTAAAACTCGAACGAACCTTGTAGGCGAATTGTATGGTACAAAGGCTCGCAATTAGAAATAATACGAGATAGAGTAACAACGGATGTTGAAAGGTATACAGATCCTCTATTCCGATATGAAAAGGCTTTGGATGTAATAGATCGGAAAATGTTGTCTTGACTAACTCTACAATGATGTTTCCTAGAAAATTTACGATAAGGAAGATTCCACCAAATAAAAAAGCACTCATTGAGATGAGTACTTTCCATTCAGCTAGTTTGTATTTGAATGACGGTTTTGGACTTATACTGTTCATGTTCCCCTCCTATTTTAGAAAATAAAAGAGCTGGTTGAGCATTCAACCAGCTTACAATCTTTTTCAAGCAAAATCCTAATTTGTACTTAAAAAGTATTCATTGATTAAGCATGATGAATTGAGGAAATTCGATATCAATTTCTATTGGTGGTAATGTTTGAAAACTTGCTATTACTTTTGTATTAGCTTCTTTCATTTGTTGTATAAATGATAAAAACTCCTTTACTTCTTCAGCAAATAAGTAAAATGTTTCATCAATTATTACAAAGTCATGTTGTTTAGCTAAATCGATTATTTCTTTGCTCAATTCCACTTTCGGACAGGTTCGATTGCACAGGTTTATAACATTTAACTTATCTCCTTCAAACGATTCTTTAAGATCTTCATACTCACCAATAAAGTCTAAAACCATTACGTTATCCAACTTGGTAGCAAGTTCTTTTAAAATTGTTGTTTTACCTGTACCAATACGACCAACAATCTTTAAATTTTCATTTATGTTCACTATATCATTTGTTTGGAACATGTTATATCCCCCTTTTATTTCATTCCTTAACTCATGCAACTGTGTTTGGCTTCTTCGGATCCGTTGGCGGTTCTACCGGTGGTTTTGGCTTATCTGGTTTCGTTGGCGGCTCCACTGGTGGCTTT
>NZ_CM000745.1:5371897-5383947 GCF_000161455.1 Bacillus pseudomycoides DSM 12442 | reverse complement strand
TTGTATAAATACACAAAAGGGATAGCGTTTTTTAAGAGAGAAAATAGCATAGCTAAATTGGAATGCACTGAGTTCTTCCTACATATGGAAGGTTCCACCATTTATGAATCTCACCTTTGTTATTTGCTAAAAATAAAATCCCACTGTTTATGAAAGGGTCAACTAAATATCTATTCGTAATGTTTACCATTATAATTTACAAATCCTACCGGGTGATGTGTGAAGTGTATTACTGGATCCCCTGGGTTACCAATTCCTACCTTTGCATGTGTTTTATCAACATACTCCCCTTGTAGTTCGATTTCTTCCCCTTCTTTTAAGTCTGGGATAGGATTTTTTAATCCTAATTTATCCCCATAGCGAATTGCACAAAAAGCTTCATCTTCTACTAGAGATTTTGGTGCACCTTTTATATCAATAACTTGAATATTATTAATTAAAAAATGCTGATGTGTTCCACCTTCTGAATTAGAATCGTCTTCTTCAACTAATTTTATTGTTGCTTTAACATGTACGATGGGAGCATGGAATGAAAGTGGATTTCGATGATGTTCCATAAAATGATCTGCTAACGTATTCCCGAAATGGGGATGGTGTTGTAAATGTTCGCTCATAGTTGTTCCCTCCATAGTCTATATAAATGTTTACGTCCTATATTGTTTACAGATACACAAAATTTATTATTATAAAAAAATAATTACATAAACTTTTTTACGTAGATACCGAAGCCATCATATTTTAAATAGAAATGCTACATTTCTCCAATGATACAAGCCAATGAATTGAGACATTTCTTCTCTCAAGGTTCCTTAATATCATGAAGTTTTTGAAAAAGACTGCCAGTTAAGCGATGCTTACCACCTGACCGTAATATTTCTGAAAGTTGCTCTATATTTTCTGATGAAAATGTAGGAATAGATATGTTTTTTAAACTCTTCATATAATCTGGCAGCAACATCCGTAAAGCCATGTCCATTCGAATTTCACCTGCACGCATCAATGTTTGAATTTCACTATCATGAAAACCATCCAAATCCGTACGAAGTCCTGCTAATAAATTTTCTATATTTTCTTCGTCTGAAGGAGGGGAATATAATTGATAGTCTGGTAAAGAAACATGGTCAGTATAAAAAGGGTTCCTATTTGAATCTAATAAAGTTTGAATAGGAGTACTAAGAATGAGCTGTAATCCTGGGTAAATATCTGGATCTAAATTACGTAACATTTTTCTTCTTAATACTACAATTTGGCTATTAGATGTATCTAGAATGCGTTTGTTTAATTCAAAATGAGTAGGTTTTTCATTTTCTTTCCACTCTCTTTCAGCCGCAGAGGCATCTAACACAAAGTATATCTCATCAGAATTTTTGGGAATAAATTTCATAGGTTCTTTTCTATGCTTTGCTAAAGGGGGAGATCTACGTTGATTATTTACTGATTCTGCCTCATCCGGTAATATCAATGGTTCAGTTCCGATATTATCGAATACTCCTCCATCGGAAAACCACAAGGTGTCATATTTTAACAATGGGTTCCCTTGCATTCGATTTTCCGGATCGCAAAAGATTCTATCTGCTACCGATAAAGAGATAGGGGCAAATAATAATGGAAAAGCGGCAGAAGTAGCCACAGCATAAGAAACGGAAATGTCATCTATATTGGTTGTTTGTCCAATATAAGTTCCGTACATATGATCATTTGAGAAATAAAACATCCTCATAGTATCTAAACAGGTTGTATTACAATACCAGGTGGTCGAAAGGTTTTGTAATTCTTTCATGTGAATCCCTTCGCAAAGATATTCATCAAGTAATGTTGGTAGTGCATCGCTACATTTCTCCCGAATAGATTTAAAAGACAAGATTTGTTTTGTAAAAGAATTTGTAATCAATTTTGTACGAAGGTCGATTTGTCCTAATTTAACTAAGGGAGTAATAACACGCTCTTCAAAATCAATTACATTTCGAAACTCACCACCTTTATATAGGGCAAGCATAATAGCTGCAGCGGTGATACTACCTCCAGAAACAGAGCTGATACTCGTCACATACTGATCTAGTTTACATTCAACTAGCCGTTTATATCCCCCTAGCGCATAGAATGAAGCCCGAAACCCACCGCCAGAAAATGCTAATTTCAGATTTTTATTCAAAATTAATCCCCTTCTTTCATTACTCAAATCTGTACATCTGAAATAATCTCCAACTGTAGGAGCAAGTATGCAGTGAATTTATTTATAAAATGATGATATCATCGTAGATCTTTATTACTAAAAAAACGCAGTTCTTTTTAAGAACTGCATTAGAATTTTCCTCTTTATTAGGAAACAAAATATTCTTAAGATAATTGCCAAACCATAAGAGCTTAAGATAAAGGACTAAAGTTAATTGTTCATTTTTAGTTAAAAAGTCTACAATTTCTTTGGATTTAGATGTTAATCCTTCCCCTCTCCCTATATTAAGTATCTATTTCTTAACAAAATTCAAATTTGATTACATCTTTCCACAGTTGGATTGGGAATGGGAATGGAAATAATCTAATACAAACGTTGTATATCCTTCGTTTTAACAGTCAAACTATCATTAAGTGTGTAAAAAGAACCATTTTCAAATGTATCTCGGCTGAACCCCATATTTACATCTCTCTCTTCTAAAAACTAAAAATCCCCGAAAAGATGACGCTTTTTAATTAATTTCGCTCTAAACATTTTTCTATTTTTGAGAAAAATTATAATAACCTTTGATAGAATTGTTAATTTAAATTTAACTCAAAAAAAACAGCAATATAAAATCTGGTTGCTGTAGAAATCCCTAATTTTTTCAGTTCAGGAGTGGCAGCCAATACAATAGATCCATTTCGATTTACATCTCCAACAACAGCTAATTTCACTTTTAATGGATCTAGTCCTCGCATAACACAAGCACAACTAGCAAAAAATGAACAAAGGTCGATACAGAATATCATTCGATTCATGCATTTTGAGTAATCGAACATCATTTTACCTCCAAAAACAGAACACATGTTCTTATTATAAACCCATTGTTTTGTATTATAATCCTTTTATAAATAATTTTTAATACGAATATGGTACGTGAAATTATATGCAATTCTTCAAAATTCGACCACTGATCAATTTAGTATCTCTTAACTTATTAAACTCATTTTCATTGCTTCATAAATTAAGAAAAGCTTAAATCCATGTGTATCAATGGATTTAAGCTTTTTATTTTATAGGAATACCCTTTGCAACAAGTTGCCATTAGGATAGTGTATCAGCAACTTGTAGCTATTACTATGAATGCTAGATTCCTCAAAATTATTCCATATTTTTCGATTTTCTTTATATTATTCTATGCTTCGTTTTAAAACATAATTCCATATTTATGAACAAAGGTTTAGTTTTATGGAATATTGTACAAGCTATTAGTACGATATTCTCTATTAGGAGGGATTCCCTATGTTTGGGCTAGGAAAAAAAAGAACTCCATTTGGTGATTATTTAGATCGTAGAGGAATTAAACAACAATGGTTAGTACAACGAACTGGATTAAGTAAATCATTAATAAGTGATTTAGCAAATAAAAAAGATCGTGTTCCCACTTTAACATCCGCAACCAAAATTATTAAAACACTAAGAAAATTTGATAAGCGTGTTGATTATCATGACTTTTGGGACATAAATGTTTAATACAACTAAAATATATCGTCCATAACGAACGTTCTCATAAATACATTTTGTTTTACAGCATATTGCTCTAATTTAGATTGCCGATAGTCTGACAGTGTAAAAAAGATAATCACTGGAACAATAGCATTCTGTCTTTTATAGATATCTGTTATATGGCCATATAACTGTATTTTATGTTCATTTGCTTTCATATGTTGCATGCGATCTACCTCTACGAAATGAGGGACTTTATCATCAAAATAGGTTGCATCTGGGATAATTTGATATCGCTGACCCTTGATTGAAAATTCTATAGGTCTTTCTGTTTTCCATTCTGGAAATCCTAGCCACATCCAGGATTCGTTTCTCATTAATATATGCTGTAATTGACTATTTTTCTTTACTGTCCTTGTGATTCCTAATAAATCACGTCCTTTTTTATTTAAATAATATACATGTTCACGAGCTATTTTTGTGATGTGACAATATGGAGTCAGATCCTTTAATACACGATTTGCATTCCGAATACTTCCTAAACAGTGAATGGCTTGCAATTGTCTCCTGGTTGCAAAGTCTAATTTACTCAAAGTGGATAAAATCTCGATTTGCCTCGCTTTCTGTTTGAGCGTTTGATGCTTCATGTTGTTTCACCACCTTGTATTGCTTTAGTAAATCCCACATTTCTTTATCCTTCAGATAAGGTACCTGAATTTCTTCTGTACGATCTGTCTTAAACAATGCTCTTCCTGGAAGGGAAGGTAAATCCTCAAGCCCTGGTTCATCCAAAGCAACTTGCGAAGCGATTGCTGTAGGTAACCGAAACCCTAATTTTGCATCAGCATTTTGTTTAATTTGCCTTGGTAATGTATCCGAAGTAGGATATTGAGTGCAAAATATGAGCCGGAACCCTAAACCTCCTCCAACTCGTGCAATTTCAGATAACATCTCCTGACACATATATAATAAATCCCGTTGTTTTTTCGGAAGCCCTTGTGTCGGACAAAGATTTGCTCCTTCATCTACTATGATGAAACAGCGTTCTCTAATTGATGTGTCTATGATATTGGTCAAATAATAATTCTTCATTATCTCAATCTGTCTTAGCATATTTTTACGTACTTTAGCCAACATTTCTAACGCTTGTTGTGGGTTTTCAGCTACTTCTACTACTTGGGACAGATCCTTATAAGGACTAAATTCTAGACCTTCCTTTAGATCGATAATAAAAAAACTCACATGTTGAGGCTGTTGTAAAATTAAACTCGTCATCACATTTTTTAGAAATACTGTTTTTCCAAAACGCGTCATACCCGACACGCACATATGCGGTGTGCTCTCAAAGTCATGATAGATGTACTTATCTAACGATTTCCCCATCATAACACGCCATGTTTGCTCCTTTAACAAATCCTTAGACCAATTCCACCTTTCAGGTATTTTTTTCTTAAATACCCGAATATGAAGCTCCCTTTGATAAAACGATATTTTAACAGGTTTGTAGAGTCCTTCTTCCAATACTTCAGCTAACTTTTTGATTAGCTGACTTGGGACACCAAGTGGTAACTTGTAAACATAATTCTTACTTATGTCATCTTCCATTTCCTTTATGAAAATCGGATATTGTAATTCCCCTTTATGCTGAACACAGATCTTTGTAATTTCAAAAAAGGTTGCAATTTTTTTCTTATCACTCATTCCTTTACCTTGGCAAAAATAAGCTACTGTTATAAAGGTTGCTGGAATTAATAAAAGTGATAACATTTCCTCCATACCTCCTTAAGGTAGTTGAGCCTGTATGGATGCTTAGAAAAAACACTTAAGATGCGCTATTATAATTATTTTCGACTACCAGATAAAATACTAACGTAGAAACACATCTAGTATATCCATTAACACATACCAAACACTCCCAATCAATAAGCATTTGAGACCCGCACGTAGCAACCAATCTGGAAGGTAAAGACCTTTCTTTTCCAGCAATTTAATCCCTAAAATAGAGACTCCTGTCACACCATACACAACTCCTAACTCTCCAATGATTGTCATGTTAATCCCATCCTTTTGGTTTAATGGACAAATTCCCTTTACGATCCCTGTAGAGTTGGTAGTCATCTAATAACTCATTCCAAGACAAAGCATGTTCATCCCCATACAGATCCTCTTCGATGTCTTGACTTAAATAATAGTACGCCCGATATTGTCGATCCAGATACACTTCATGTCTTAACATGTGGTCTCGTATAGCACAAAGATTTCCCTCTTTTTTTGTTTCTTTGTACATTTGTCTAAGCATTTTTGAAGAATACAAATAAGGTGTACTATACAGCATTTGATATTGGCTCATATCCTCACCATCCACATAAAATTCTAGATGCATTTAATACATATGATAATGACTTCCTTTTTCGAATTTGTACCACAAAAAAGTACAAAAATAAGCCATTCCCATTTTAGAATGACGTTCGACAATAATCTTTATAAGACTTCATAGCTTTTTCCAATATTTCAGTTACAAAATTAGTTTTACCTAAGCTATAATTCGTTCGATCTTTTGCGTTTTTTGCCAAATCTTTTTTAACTGTTCATATTCAATAATAAACTGTTATTGCACTAATGGGTGCTTTAGTACAATAAGGCTCCTAGAAATGATCAAACTTTATTATAAAAATTATATACTTCATTTAGAGAATTAACTCCCTTTTGATCAATCTTTTTTCAAAATGGAGTTTTTTTGTTCGCTACTAATAATGGATTAACTGTTTCTTTTTTATCAATTTTAATTATAAAGCTACAATAGATCTGTTGATTGATAATTGAAACACAAACATAAGTAAAGAGCCTATTTTATTTTATATCCAAAATAAAATAGGCTCTCTCACATTTCTATAAATATATATTTGACGATTACATCTTTTCTAATATCATTTGTCTCTCATACCACTTTGACATTTTTTCAACTGCATTAGCTGATAAACGCTTGGTTTGTCTATTGCAAAATCTAGATAACGTAGGTGCCGATATTTTTATTTCTTTTGCAAGCTCTCGTATACTTATATTATCAACATTGTGTCGCTCTAGTATTTTTTCTCGAACAACTTCTTCATCAAAAATGTCAGGTTCTTTACTAACTGTGCTTTGTGGCATATCAATAATATCTTTAGTCTTTTCACTATATTCTATTGTTGTTTCATTATCATTCTCTATTTCTAATGTTTTTTTCTTTGGTAAATTGTACATAGACTTAATTAATTCTTCTGGCGGAAGAATAGTAATATTTAAATCGATCCAATAATCTTTGAACCAATTTTTCTTATTTAAACGTTCTTCATCTAATGTACTTGAATACTCCCACTTAGAGATCACATTCTCTCTCTCTAAATCAGTAAGAACATTCTCTAAGTGTTCTCGAATACGACTTGGTTTCCATGTAAGTGGAATTGCCATGACAGCTAATAATCCTTTATCGCCTCCAATGGAGTATGGGCGCTTTAAAGTAGAATATATTTGCCTAATTCTCCATTGCCATGTTAAATAACGAATTAAGCGTTTATGATATTTATGTCGATAACTATTATATTCAAGTGCCTTTTTAGATAATAAAGCTGTAGTATTATTTGAACCATATAAATAACTTGATAAAAAGCTTCCAGGTTTAATTCGGCAGGATTCAATACCCATATATTCATTTGTTGTATTATGTCTCCATAATACAACTGAATCTAAAACAAATAACCTTTTAATTACTTCCCTTTTTACTTTATATTCCTCATCATTTTCATTTTCATCATTTAAAACAACTACTTCGTTATCATCATTTAAATATATAAAAATGCTCGCTAAAGCAGCAATCCTCTTAGCAACCTTAATTTTATCTTCAGGTCTATAATATTCTCCCTTACTTACTTTCTTTTTAGGTACATTACACATATCCAACACTTGCTCATATGAAAATTCGATGAACTCGTCCGGTGACTGAGCTTGAGCTAGCCATTGTATAGTAATTGAATCTAATACATCCGCTGTAAGATCATCCATATTACTCATTACATCATTAACTAAAGTGTTCCACCGGGACGCTTCATCATCTTTAATCAGCTTCAAATCCTCATCCCTATGAGAAGAAAGCTGAGCTATCGCATTACTTTCTTTCGTTTCAATCGGATAAGATTTAACACCTATATTTGAATCCTCTTCAAAATGATTCTTGGAGATCCCGTCACGTAATTTAAAGTAAACCGCAGAATTATTGACCTCAAAATAATCTTTATCATCTGTTTCATCTTTGTTTTCTTCTACCTGAATTACTGTTTCATCACTTAATTTTGGCTTGTTATCATTTTTAAACTCTTCTGTTAAAAGATGTTCAATTTCTGAATGGATTTCGTTCTTATACTGGTTCAACTTAATAGCAATTTGTAGTGAGGTTATTCCACTTTCATTCTTTTTACTAAGCCACGATACTAATGCTGAAAAAGATGGTGAAACATATTGTGATGTTACAACCTTACTACTATCTTTTTCTACGTCTGCGCTAAAAGAAGTCCATTTCTCCCAAATAGCTTTGTTATTTCCATATAAAGGTTCAGATATTAACAAAGCATCAGTAAACAATTGTGCTAATTTCTCCACGCTGTCACTCCTTTCTTTCGTACATTCCTTTCAAACAAACCAATATTTAGCGACTTATATATAAATCATTATTATTTTCCGATTCTGTTATGTTCAAAAAAATAATGAAACACTTTTGTCTTGTTTGTACAAGTGAAATAACATTTATTATACATTACCAACCAATATACCATCAATTAATCTAACGAATTAATAACTGAAACACTTTTGGACATATTGTTAACCTTTTTTATAAATATGAAACACACTTTTTCCCTTATCACTTCTCTACCATACTCTTATATATGCTTTTACATGCATAACACGTATATAATGAGCTAGATTCATTCATATCTATTTGAAACAAACAATTGAAACATCTTTGTCATATCCTTGACCTAAAATTCAAAAGATGAAACATTAGTTAATTTTTCTTATTTTGATTATATATTTTCAATTTTTTTTTAACATCCCGTAAACTCATATATATCAAGCGTTTTACCTTCTATGTACAAAGCGGATCCTAGATCACCCTGAAACATTTTTGCCATATCCTTGACCTTATCAAATATAAGAAACACTTATAAACCCTTATGTATCAAGGTTTTATAGGTGTTTCTTTCTTTTTCCCCTACATATAATACATGAAACACTTTTGCCATATCCTTGACCTTTTAAATTTTAAAACATGAAACGTTTTTTGCCATATCGTTTACCTAATATCTTTTTCAATTCTCTTACAACCCTTCATACCACTACATTCAATGGATATCCCCATAATAAATGACTCATATATGAACATGAAACACTTTTGCCATATCCTCGACGTAAAAACATGAAACATCTTCATTTACCCCTTATATATCAACGTTTTTCTACTGTTTCACTAATAATTTGACACATCTAAAACATGAAACGTTTTTTGCCATATCCTTGACACAAAAAAAAATGAAGAAAATCCTGTATCCCTTGTCACAACTGGTTTTATGTCGTGTTTCATATTCTCAAAATTCCCCTTAAAGGAGCACCTTTCAGCAATTTTCGATTTGTTATAATCAAAATTGGTATATTTTATAGTATCCTGGCATATATTTCTGAGTTTACAGGTAGGAGGTGAAAAAGATGGGAAAATCATTTATTATTCATAACCAACGTGGTCTAAATGGACAATCTACAAATGCAGTATTAGTAACACTGAAGTCTTGGCAAAAACTTGTTGAAACTTTCGAGGAGAAATACTACAGCTATAAAGATACATACCTTGAAGATCTACTGGATCAAATGACATATGAAGAACGTGTTGCAGATGTAGATGGCTTTGTAGAACAGGCGAAACCATCTTTTTCACGTCGTACCCTGTCTGCTGTTTCTGAAACTATGGGAAGGAAACATAAATTATATGGTATTACAAACGCAGATTTAGAAGTCTTCTTATACCTACACAAAAAATGTTACACAAATGGGGTTATTCCAAATGTAACAGTACATATGATGTGGGAAGATTACAAGCAATATAAAGAAGAGTTTGCTTACATACAGCATTCTCAATTCTACATTGCATTAAAAAAACTAAGTCTACATAACATTGTCACGATTGAAAAGGAATTAGATGGCCGCTATACCATTAAGCTAACTCATTTTATGAATGAAGAAACTGAAAAGGCAAACCCTTATGTTTATATTAGCCCAGTGGTATTTACAAAGGCTTTCTTTGGGCTGTCAGTTGCAGCTAAGAAATTATTCTTGGACATTGCTATGCAACAGCACAGAGAAACTACACTAAAACGTTCCTTGGACAAACAGGATGAAAGAGGAAATAAAACTCATTTTGGTGGAATGTACCGCTTTTTACATAAGAAATACCCGCATCAAATCCGTGCCGTTATGACAGAATTAACAACTGCACTACCATGTACAGGAACTCCCCTATTCAAAATTTGTAAATTACAAAAAGGGGTTAATAATAAAAAAAGATATACGACTTTATATCTCTCCTTACATACGGATTTCTTATGTACAAAAGAAGCAGGAGAAGTACCGTATCGTGATCCATTCACGCCAAAGGTTACTTATGCTCGTAAAGCTCGTTTTATTGAATCTGTGCTACAAGATATGAATATTGGTGAATTTACAAAAGACATGAATAAATTTATTCATGTACTTAAATATACATGCCACCGACAAATTCGTAGTGTAATTTATAGCTTGCGTGACATGATAGATCGTAATGAGGAATATCCAAGTAAGTTAGTATATACACTGAAGAAACTATTAAACCAAACGTCACAATATCAAATTCTTGATACGGCGGCTAAGGAAGGTATTTATCCTCTTATTACACAACATGTACCTAAAGAGCAAAAAGAACAAGCTGTATTTGATTTCGGATTACATTTCTCTATGTACTCACTTCGAAACATCAAAAAGTTGTTCCGTAAAACGTATGAATTACTAAAATACAAATTTGCTGTACCTGTTACAGAGGAATCGTATCACCGCAACTATCTAAAGTATCAAGAAGAAACGTTGTTTAGAAAGTACGCCTATGAACAAGGTACAAATCTAAATGCTTATATGGCTTTAGAAATTGAAATACGTGAGCTTTTAAAAGCAAGAGGACATAAAGAGCGCTTTATTCCTAGTGATGTTCGCGAATTGTTCATTGAAAAGATAGATAGATTACCTAAAGAAACGCTTCGTGTTATTGAAGTACCAGATGACTTCAATTTGATTACATTTATGCGTGCCTTTGAAAAGTTAATACGCACTGGTATTCAAGTAACAACAGCTGAACAAGTACTTGAAGTAATAGAAACCAATTAAAAATACTTCGCTCTCTATTTTTGAAAAAATTAAAAGTAGAGGGCTATTCGTGTTTGTTCCGTTATTTGAAAGCCTTGCACTGATTCCTAATAACAATCAACTTTCGTCGATTCTATTAATAATAGAGTCTTTTTTTATGCAATCCTATACAACAACTGCACTGTAGCTGACTAAATTTCCACACATACTTTCATATAAACACGTTATGAGCTGCCTTAATGCATTCAAATACCTACAAATAATCGCAAGAAAAAATTAAAGTTTTGTGTATAAGTAGATAAATATAGTCGAATGTGAATAACCTAATACAATAATCACTGATATAAAGGTATTCTAGTAACTTATCTATCAAAAATCATCAATATTTGTGTGAGTACTGTGATAAATTCGGATTATGTTAATTATTTAGCACCTAATGTGAACAGTTTGTGGGTAAATAAAATAAAATTGTGGACATGCAGTGGATTAATACAGAATTAAGCGAGTGAATAAATATGTTTAACAATGTATTTATTTGTTTCATTTTTTATGTAGAAATATATGTTTTTGTTTATGATTATTTGTAGTTTCTATATCAATATTATGCCTACTTTTCCGTTGTTAAATACTGCTATTTTTGATTTTTTACGCTATAGCATCTTCAGAATCCTTGTGACAGTAAGAGAACCCCCCTATTTACTTGTCCTATAAAAGTTTTATCTTTATATTTTAAATATATATAAGATATATATTTATATTAGATTTTATTACAGAATTAGTTTGTTACTTGGGATAAGTTATACCTTATATAAATATATGCATAACTTAAAAAATATTAGAATTAATGACTTAACAGGGAAATATTATATTTAAATAGTACAATAAATAGATGTAATGTCTATTTGTTAACTAGTCATATAGAATAACGATTCTTTCATAATTAGAACCCTAAAATGAGAAGTTTAGGGTTCTT
>NZ_CM000745.1:5359693-5371797 GCF_000161455.1 Bacillus pseudomycoides DSM 12442 | reverse complement strand
ATACAAAAGGGATAGCGTTTTGGGTTATGTGGTTACAATCTCACCTTATCTGAATTCGTGATGTTATATGGCCTTAACTATGGAAATTACTTAGTGGATTCATTAATTTGGTTCCATCAAGGCTACCTAGACCTATACAAGCATCCCATCCTGAAGATGCCATATAAGCACCGTTTAAGTGGTTCTGTTGCAAAGTTTCAAAAAGCATAAACAGGTGTTGCTAAATAGGGGAACCATTTAGGCAGTGATTAATAATTTGTATAATTCATTATGCGTTGAAAAACCGAAGTCTGAGCCAAGACTTCGGTTTCTTTTATATAGAGCATGAATGGTTTCGGTTTCTTTTATCGTACGTGAAACATGACGAAGGTTTTGAAATCCTGCGGATTTGGCAAAACGCCTCTTGACATACCTATGATCCTGTTCGACGAGAATGTTCAAATGTTTGATTGTACAATGAATTGTATTTGAATAAAAACCTTGTTTTCTTAATTTCTTAAATGCGCAAAGTAATGCCGGCGCTTTGTCTGTTGTTAGAGCCGTTGGTTCGCCAAATGTTTTCACTAATCTTTTCATAAAGGTATAAGCAGCCTGATAATTCCGTTTTTTACGAAGTTGAATATCAATGTATGCCTGTCTTTATCTATTGCACGATATAAATAACACCATTTTCCTTTGACTTTTATATAGGTTTCATCTAGCTTCCAAGATAATTGGACGTTTTTATTTTTCTTCTTCCAAATTTGATAGATAAGGTTTCCGTATTCATGAACCCAGCGCATGATAGTTGTTGGGTGAACTGAGATTCCACGTTCTTTTAAAATTTCAGAGATATCACGATAACTTAAAGAAAAACGACAGTAGTACAGGGCGGCTACCAAAATAATATCTTTCTTGAACTGTTTTCCTTTAAAATATCGCATTTGTGTTTCTCCTTATTCTTTTTTCCAGAGTGTAGTCTCATTTAGAAAACTTTGCAACAGAGCCAATTTTAATACTAGTCATCGTAATCTCTTCTGGATTTATGAATTATGCCATGTAAGCACATATAAATTTTCTCCGATTTAAAAGATATTATGTAATAACGTTAAAAACGTTATTGGTGATATTTTACAAATAGAGAGGGTTTTATTTCCGAAACTATAAGCTATGTTAATGTCAAGTGTTAAGTTTGGGTTCATTTGAATAATGAGAGTAAAAACCGCTCAGTTTAAATCGTTGAATGGTAAGAATTAGTGTATATATTTATTTAAGGTATAGCAAAACATAACTTTGTTTTTAATGAAGCATATTCTTCTCAAAACTTTTAGAAAGGAAGTAATTATATGGATAAAAAGGTAAAAAAACTTCTAGATATAAAAGAAGCTAATGAAAATGTATTACTAAATAAACCTAACGTCATAGGGGTTGATGTAGGATTTAAGTATGTGGAAGGAAAACGAACTGATGAGATCGCCATACGTACATTTGTAACAAAGAAAGAGAATGTAGGACCTGAACATGAAATTCCGCGTACGATTGAAGGCGTAAAAACGGATGTCATTGAAGAAAAAAAAGTGGAATTACAGGTGTTAAAGATTCCGGTGGGTGCACCTGTTCTTGAAAATGAAACTGGTAAATTTGATCCTTTAGTTGGAGGAATTAGTGTAGGCCCTTGTAGAGCTATAAATGGATTTATATTTGTAGGTACTCTAGGTGCAATTGTTCAGAAAGAGGATAATAAATTCTACGCATTAAGTAATTTTCATGTCATGGGTGTTGATAATAATTGGAAATCTGGTGATGAAATGACACAACCTGGAAGGGTAGATGGTGGTCAATGTTCAGGAGACATAATCGGAGCTCTTGATAGCGTATGCCTTGGAGATAAAATTAACTCTCAAAATAAGCCCGTAGATGCAGCTATATCTATAATAAAAAACAGACGGACTTCTCCAGAGATTCTTAATATAGGTAAAGTAAAAGGTAAGGTCTCCCCGACTATTGGTGCCAGTGTTCGTAAGCAAGGTCGTACAACTGGATTGACTCATGGAACAATAACTGGCCTTGGTCGCACTAGTTCAATTGATTATGGATCAGGTATTGGAGTGGTCACATTAAAAAATCAAATTACTATTGAACCAGATACTACTAAAAATCCTAAGTTTTCTGATCATGGTGATTCAGGTTCAGTAATTGTTGATGAGCAAAATCGTGTCATAGGACTACTTTTTGGTGGTGCTGAGGATGGATCATCCACTTTTGCTAATTTATTTAGTGATGTTGAAGCGGCTCTCGGTATTTCACTATTTACTGGGGTTCCTGTTCATATTTAATTTGAAAAGAATACACGTAAAAGGGAAGTTAAGAAAGAAAAGTTGCTAGTATGTTCCGATAAAGAAGAGGGCATTTATGTGAAAAACAACAATTGTATACAATTAAATGTTGCCAAAGATTGTTGTTCAAATATTGGGTTATAGAAACCAAAGAAATAAGGAGAAATTCAGTATGGAAGAATATAGAAGTGATCAATTTGTTGGTATAGTAAAAAATGGGAGTTTCAGATTTTAATCCCAGAATCTGCTCGTTGTACCTCTGTAAAGCTAACAGGGATAAGAGAAATGGAAGCTGTGACACCAGAGGCTAGGGAAATTAATCTTACTTCATACGAGAATCGAGCTCTTGTGGTTCAAGGTCATCACGGAGGTGAATGGATTTATGCTGCGCATGTAGCTGAACAAGCAGGACCAGCTTTTACAGCTGTAGTTCAACAACTGGCAGGAGTAGCTTGTGTGTCATAAAAAATGAGGTTCTGTTGCAAGGTTTTTTAAATGAGACTACACTCTAGATGTCACTTTAGGATTTATTTTGCACATATAACTTTCAAACCCAGCTACCTTCACATGAAAAGGTTAGCTGGGTTTCTTAAATATTTACATCCAGGTTTTTTTTATGTACCATTAATTTTTTTGAGAAGCCAAAGTAAAAGCGAAACATAAGGTCGGTTTCTCTTGTCGGTTCTTCTTCATACATTTGCACCAGAACCACAAATCTAGTTACAACTATTTTGTCAGATTCTGTCGAGGGAAATAAAAAAAAGAGAGCCGAAACCCTCTTTTTTACGCACTAGTTACAATTTGGTCATAACAAGATAGGATTAATGCTTCTAATTTTTTTAGATCGTGAACATCGTTAATAAAAATTCTACTTACTCCCTGAGACTTAGGTGCTTGTTCAACTACAAAATTAGGACACAATTGTTTAGTAGTTTCTAAGTCTAATCTTACAACTAAGGATTTTGATTCACTTTCAAGGAATAGGCGTATAAACCATTTTGTAATTACACGATTCATAATTCCGAAATAACTAATAGTATCTTTATATTTAACGTCACTAATGTCTCTTTGATTTTTAACTAAAATTTCTTTAACGATATCAAAAGCAATTAGTTCATCATCAGTAGTAATAATTCTATCGTTTTTGTTTTCCTTAATAATTTCTTCAACTATTTCAGTTGAAGAAGCAACTTCAGCTACACTTTTTTCGACTGTCTCAGTTACTGTTGGCTCTTTTGGAGTCAAGCCGTCACTGATTATCTCTAATAACGTTTGGTTAATTGCTTTTTTTACAATTGGTCTGAATCGATCTAAAACATTGTTTGTGATTCTAGTTGAGCTAAAATCTTTAATTAGAAAACGAAGGAAATCATCTGAAGGATTCTTAAATAATTCTTTAATTGTGGAATTTAAATTAGTCATATAGATAAGCTCTTCAGCATATTTAACAATTTCCTCAGCTTCAAAATTTTCTTTTGTAAAAGTTTCAATTGTTTCTATATCCACATTACTTAAATTATCCATGTTAAATGTAAAGAAAGGTTGTTCATCCATAACATTGTCATTAGTTAGATCAGTGTAAAACTTGTACTCTACACCATTAGTAAGTACCCCTACTTTGACATCTGGTAAGGCGTTGAAATACCTAGACAATTGAGCGTCATGTTTAAGTAGATTCTCAGTTACAGATTTTGCCTCAATTAAAATAATAGGAACTCCATTTTTAAAAACAGCGTAATCCACCTTTTCCCCTTTTTTAGCTCCAAAATCTGCAATGTACTCGGGTCTAACTTCTAAAGGATTAAAAACGTCATAACCTAATTTTTGTAAAAAAGGAATGATTAATGATTGTTTAGTCATCTCTTCGTTAGTTATGTATTCTTTTCGTTCTAAAATTTGGTTAGATATTTTGTTTATATCATTTCTGAACTCCATATTGAATTTCCCCTTAACTTTAATATTTTATAGTTCGGAATATTAATAACATTTACTATAAAAATCCATAATATAACAGAATTTCTAAATATAAATAAGTAGGTTATTTATTTTCTATAGAATTCGGACAAATAAAAAAGAGAGCAAATTGCTCCCTTACCACTGTTCAATGGAAAAGATTTCTTTTATTTTGAAATCAAATCACAATATATCTTTGTTGTTTTGCAACATTTTCACGTACAATGAAACTTGCTTTGCAAAACGACCTTGCTGACGTCCATCGAGTTCCTCATAAGCCCTTTGGACATCATTAAATAGTAATTCTAGTAACGCATCTTCTTTCTCGTTTTTGAAGCTAAGAAGACGGTCTATGGAGGTGTTAAAAAACGACGCAAGTACTTTCAAACTTTCAAGATCAGGTTCATGGCGATCCACTTCCCAATTTTTGATTTGTCCACGTGATAACCCTGTTCTATCAGATAATTGTTCTTGCGTTAAACCGAAAGACTTTCTGAAATTTTTAATGTTTTGACCGACTGTAGTTTTCATAGTTTGAGTATAATAATCACTCTATTACTATACCACAATTGGTAGTTATTCTGACTTTTTTGTTTTATTTAGGTCGTATTTCTGTTTATAAGAAATAAAAGGAACAAAAGTTCGTGTTTTTATGGTAAAATATTCATATAGAGGTCTTTAAATGAAAAAATGAAAAAATGCATACTTCTTTCTATGAAATTCAAGAAAAACTGTTATATATGGATCTTTAAAATCCCTCAAAAATGATAGATTATTTAGTAATTTTTAACTATATTACATGGAGATAGCGAAAGATGGAGAAGAGGGAAGAGAATATATAGAACAATCAATCGAGAGTTTTCCACAGTATTCTACCGAAAAGAGTCTTAAAACGTTATAGATAAATTATACATAAAAGTTGGTGAAGCACTTGAAAGGTAAGGTTATTAAAGCCATTTTGACAATTGCTACTGTAGTTTGTTTTTCTATCACCGCTTTCCAATTGACACTATCAAATCGATAGTGTCATTTCTGCTCTAAAGGAAATGGAGAGTTCTTGACCCAAAGCGACAAAAGCTCATCATTTTAAGAAAGTCTACATATATTAAAGAGGATATAGGGGGAAGTAGATATGAAAAAAGAGCAATTGGTTAGGGAAGCGATAAAATTGGGTTTGAAACATGGAGCTCCGATTAAAGCAGAAGATATTTTAAAAATTTGTCTAGACGAATCTTATAAGGAAAACCAAATACATAAAAAAGAAGACTGTCACATTAAGTAGTCTTCTTTGATTAGCCATTCTTTTCATTTTGCATATAAGTAACATACATCTCTAACTGTTCCCAAGCTTTCTTTCTCTCATCTTCTGGAAGACTTTCAATTAAAGCTAGTATGTTTTTTCCTTCTTCAGTAACAATCTTGTTTTCTTCTTCGCTCAATTCTGGATCTTCTGATCTACCTAATAAATAATCAGTAGTTACACCGAAATAATCAGCAATCTTTTCTAATGATTCTCGCCCAGGTGACTTTTTTCCCTTTTCAAAATAAGAAATAGCCATTTTAGATACACCAATAGCATTACCAAGTTGCTCTTGCGTTATCTTATTATTCTTCCTTAGTTCTTTAATCTTTTCCCCGATCAATATTAATGCCCCCTTTTATAAAGTGTTTGCAATAAATAAAGTATAAAGTAAACATAGTGTTTACCACAAGTTGAAAATCATTATATTTTTTGGGGAAAAGCACTTGAAATAAACCTTAGGTTTACTTATAATGAAATTACAGGCAACGAAGGGAGGAAATAACTTGCATCAGTTAAAACAAAAACGACTAGAAAAAGGAATGTCTTGCCAAGATGTTGCCAATAAGGTCGGAATTACTAAAATGCACTACTGGTATATCGAAAACAACAAAAGAACATTAAAAATAGACTTAGCGCTAAAAATCGCAATAGCTCTTGAGGAAAATCCTAAAGAACTTTTTTTTAACAATTAAAGTAAACCTTAGGTTTATAAAGTAAAAAAGGAGTAAACCAAATGAATGAACTCAAAAAATTTTCACACAGTATGTTCGGGAACTTAGGAATTCTTATTAAAGATGGAAAAGAATACTTTCCGGCAACAGATGTCGCTAAAGCATTAGGGTATTCAAATCCACACAAAGCAATTAAAGATCATTGTAAATCTGAAGGGGTGAACGAAACGTTAGTCCCTACTAATAGTGGACGACAAAGAAAAAAATTCATCAATGAATCCAATTTATACCGCTTAATCGTAAAATCAAAACTTCCACAAGCGGATCAATTTGAAAAATGGGTAATTGAAGAAGTTCTTCCAACAATCCGTAAACACGGAGTATATATGACAGATCAAGTACTAGAACAAGTGGTAACTAATCCAGACTTCATGATCGGTCTTCTCACTAATTTAAAAGAAGAAAAAGAGAGACGCTTTGAAGCTGAACGAAAAGTATTACAGCAACAACCTTTAGTAACATTTGCTCAAGCAGTCCAAGTTTCAACGAATCTAATCAGCATAAAGCAGTTAGCGATTCTAATGAAACAAAAAGGAATAGAAACAGGTCAAAACAGACTCTTCGAATGGTTGAGAGAAAACGGCTACCTTTGCAAGAAAAGAGGAAGCATGTACAACACACCTACTCAGTATGCAATGGATTTAGGATTATTCGAGTCACAAGAATTTGTAAGAACAAATAGTGAAGGTGAATTCGTAACATCATTCACACCAAAAGTTACAGGAAAAGGCCAGTTTTACTTTATTAATAAGTTTCTTAATCAGGAGGCGATCTAAGTAGTGGAAGAAAGTACATTCTCACTATTCATGGTAGTGGTGGTTATAGCTTGTTTTGCTGGACTAGGGTATGTGATGGAGCGGATAGACAAATTGTTCATGAAGGATGAGGAGTAATGACCAAAGAGCAGCGTGACAAATACGAAGAAAATCATTGGAATTATAAACGCATTAAAGGCTAGAGGGTTACATAACAGTGTGGCAATTATCGAGAAGTACCATTATATAACTCTAGCTAAAAAAGATACATAAAAAGCCCTGTCCAGGGTTACAGGGCATCACTAAGGTTTTGGGTTAAGGGAACACATGACTTTGTACCAATATAATATCACGAACTTTTTATGAAGCATCAAAGTGATTTTGACGATTTTAAGAACATATAAAAAAAACCTGTACGGGGAGGCACAGGCTTGAAGAAAGTGATATTTCGATATGCACTTCATATTTTATCAGAGACTTATCAAGATTAATACAACAATAATACAGAATATTCAGTCTATATGTTGAGAAATAAAAAAACGTCCTACCCCTAAGACGGTTTTGGAGAAACAAGATAAAGATATTAGTACTTATATTATAACATATTTTGTTTCTCTTCTTAAATAAGGAGGAATGTGGAAATGATTGAAAATCCGATGTTAATTGGAAATCCTCATGATTCATCAGTGAATGATTCTATTGGGAATTGCGAAGGTTGCTCTCAAGAGATTTATTTTGGTGAAGAGTACTTGGATTTTGAAGGCGATTTTATACACAATTCAACAGAATGCGTTGAGGAATATGTTGTAGGCCATTCCTTGAAGAAAGTCGCAGGTGAATAAGATGAATTTACAAAACAAAATCGAAGCTGAAATTCAAATTCTTAAGAGTTTAGTTGAAAGATATAAGCAAAGTGATGAAGATAACGCTGCATCGATGGTTGTGGCTTATGAATACGGATTACAGGCACTGATAGAAGTGTATGAAGTTAGCAAACAAACGGAATTGACACTCCCATCCCTAAAGGGGCAAGCTGGCTAAATCCAGTGGGATTCTTGCTACCAAGGGCGAAGTCCATTTCTGGTATCGCTGACGTGCAAGATTGCGGTGTGCCAACACCACTCTCACGACAGACCCAATAGGTTCGTGAGCTACGGTACTATGACCATACCGTACAGCTAGTTGCGTGTTCAAACGTTTTAGCGTCTAGTTCTTGACGACACATATTATTTTACCGATAGCATGAGTTAGTCTATCGGACTTCATATGATATCTTGTTTTCAAGGAACACATAGGCGTTTTAAAGACTTGTTCTTGTCTATGGTTGAAGTATACCCAAAAAACAGGTGTTTTTCTATGAAAAAGCGATACTTTCATCCCATGCCTAAAGGCGGACTAAAGTCCTGTATGGGCTTTCCCGTATCGCGATCTGTAATCAGTGTTAAAGGCAGCAGTATGCGAAAGGGAGAATGCGTGATGAGGAAGATGGTGAACTAAATGAGTAGCAACATATTTCAACTAGAAACATTTGCAAGAAACGGTTATATGGTGCGACTTGCTTATGTTGATATCACTGGGGATTTAATTGCAGGGATTTTATTAGGTCAAATTGTTTACTGGTATATGCCTAATGAACAAGGAAAGAGCAAATTAAGGGTTAAGAAGAACGGAGAGTTTTGGCTTGCTAAAGGTCGTGAAGATTGGCGTAACGAGATAAGGATTACTCCTAAACAATATGATCGAGCAATTAAAATTTTAATCGATAAAGGATTTGTAGAAGTTAAAAAGTTCAAATTTAATGGTGCTCCTACAAATCACATTAAATTAAATACTTCCGAAGTTACCGAAAGGGTGAAATGGATTTTAACCTTTGGGGAAATTCCAAATTCCCCTTTGAGTGAAATGGAACTTATCGAAACAGTAAATTCTTTAACAGAGATTACTACAGAGACTACAACAAAGAGTACTACATTAGAAGATAATATGTCTTCTGACCAAAAAGAACGGTCAAAAGACTGCATCCCTTATGAAGATATTGTTTCTTATCTTAATGAAAAAGCAGGTAAATCTTATAAATACAAAACAGCCAAAACAAAAGACCTAATTAAAGCGAGATTTAATCAAGGTTTTACTATAGAAGATTTCAAGAAAGTAATTGATATAAAAGCTTCTCATTGGTTAACAGATGAAGAGTATAACCAATATTTAAGACCATCAACATTATTCGGAACGAAATTTGAAGAATACTTAAACCAACAACCTAAAAAAGGAGCGAGTTCGAATGCAAGTAGTGGCAAAGATAGTAGCTTCATCAGCAAATATGACTTTACCAAAGGTCGCAAATGAAAGATGTGATTTATGTAGAAGGAAAAAGTTTCTTGATGAAAATAACAAAACTTATTGCTGGCATTGCAAAGAAATCGCTCCTCAGGACGTCCAGTTAGCTCAGGAAACGCTTGTAATACAAAAGAGGAACCAAGTCATTAGTTTATACGATTCATTCGCAGATAATAGCCTAATCAACGAAAAATTAAAGAAGGCTACTTTTGATAACTATGCACCACCTACAAAGGAATTAGCAGATGCTAAAGAGACAATCATGAATTTCGTTTTTACATATAGCAAAGAAGATCCAACGAGCATGATTATAACTGGAGATTACGGAGTGGGTAAAAGTCATTTGTGTGTAGCAGCTACAAAAGAATTAATGAAACGTGGATATAGTGCAATGTTCATCCAAATGAATAAGCTATTTACCAAAATCAAATCTACATGGAATAAAAACAGCGAACTAACGGAGGAAAAGCTTATGTCTCTCCTTGCTAAAGTAGACGTACTTATTATCGATGATTTTGGAGCAGAGTTTACAGAAAAAGATAAAGAGGGCGTTACCTGGAAGCAAACGAAGACAAATGAAATTGTAGATAGTCGTATAGGTAAAAGTACGTTATTTACAACAAATTTCAACGTAGGCCAATTAGCAGAAATGTACGGAGAACGAGATTTTAGCAGAATGATGGAAAACGCAGAAATGCTAGAAATGTTTGGCGATAATTATAGATTGCGAAACTTCAAAAAGGGGGAATAACAATGTGTGCATGTAAAGAAACGGGAGTTATTAGGAACGACATGGGGAATGGCTGTTATCAATTTGCGCCATGTATTTGCACAGCAGGTAATCAGAGTCCTGAAGAAGTGGATGGAAGACGTCATGACGTCTTGGCGCGTTTGGAAATAGCTTATCAAATGCAAATGGAGGGGAAATGGGATATGGATTTGGCGGCTACATTACAAGCGAATAAGAGGAAAAGAAAGAGAAAGCAAATTAGCTAGGAGGATAAGCCATGACAGCAAAGGAACGGGCAAGACTACACGGTTTTTGGACGCATAAGAAGACAGGGCAGCGTATCGCTATATCGCGTGTGACGCTGTATGGCGAGGCACATGCGAGGAAGGTGAATTCGCTAGGGCATGAAGTGGGGCCAAAGGAAATTATATTGGTGCGAGATCTGAAGGAAGACTATGTGAAAAGTATGATTTAGGTAATGGGCAGGAAATAAATTTATATCGATGTGTTATTACATAAAGAGGTTTATACGGAAGAAGATACAGGACGGCAGCTTTATGAAATGAGCGAGCAAGAACTTTGGGATCTATTAAAAGGAGATGGGGAAAATGAGTAAGGAATTAGCAGATGAATTGTATGAGAAAAACATCTATAAATTATTGAAGTTGTTTTTCTTTCTGAATGCCATTGGTCTTCAGCGTGGTAAAACGTCTTAGAACGAAAAAAATAAACATGTTTTATGAGATTTGTTGTTTTTTACATAGAAAGTAGGTGAATTATCATTTGTTTGAATGGATGAAAGACTATCAGAAATTAGAAGAAGATATTGCTTATTTGGACTACAATTTAGATAAAACAAAAGCTGAATTAAAACGCTGGATTAGTGGTGATTTACGGGATGTTCGTTTAACTGCTGAATCGGACGGTGCGAAAGTAGAAGGACATATTGAAGCAATTGAATATGAATTAGCTCATAAGATGAATGCTATGTACGATTTAAAGTATTTGATTAGTAAGTTTACAGGATTAGAAAATCGAATACTAAAAATGAAATATGTGGACGGAATGACTTTAGAACAAATAGCTTTTGATTTGCATTATAGTACAGGCTATATCCGACGTAAGCATGCTGAAATAAAAAAGATTGTCAAGTTTCTAGATGAATTTTAATGTTACCTTTATGTAGATTACATGTGGTGTACAGAAACCATTGAAAAAATGATTTATAGTAGTAATATAAGGTTTTCACGAAAGGGCAACTATTGTATGGTTGCTCTTTTTCTTATGAACCAAGGTGAGTACTAGGAACTAGTTTTACAGAACAAAGAGCATTTAGCAGTTAGATGTACTCAGTAAAGAAGTAGGTTTTTAGGCGGAAAATAATAAGAAGGATAAGGAGATGTTTAGTAATGAATAAATTAGTTGCTTCAGCTAAAACCGTTAATCTGCCGCAACAGGTTCTACGATGGCAGACAATGGTAGAAAATGAATGTAATGCACAAGGTGTACCTGAGTTAGTACCTTATGTGCTTGGAATTATTATGGTGGAAAGTGGTGGGAATTCCGAACAGACCCCCGATATTATGCAGTCAAGTGAATCTCAAGGAAGACCTGCGAATTCAATTAACAACCCTAAGGAGTCCATTCATTACGGAGTAATGCACTTAAAAGGATCTTTTGCAGATGCAAAGAAGTACGGTATTACTGATTTAAGTGCTATTGTTCAAACATATAATTTTGGACGTGCTTACATTCGTTGGCTAGCTTCTAACAATAAACAGCATTCACTACCGGTGGCAGACCTGTATTCTAAAACTGTTGTTGCACCATCTCTTGGAAATACAAATGGTACTATGGTTCGGTATAGTCACCCTATCGCTGTAGCATACAATGGTGGTTATCGATATAAAAGCGGGGGGAATTTTTTCTACGCTGAAATTGTTAAACAATATGTGGATTTTAATGGAGGAACTGATTCTG
>NZ_CM000745.1:5359162-5359593 GCF_000161455.1 Bacillus pseudomycoides DSM 12442 | reverse complement strand
GAGAAGTTGGCCCAGGTGGCAGTAGAATCTCCTTCTACTGTCATTGGAAACATTAGTCTTGCTACAGAGGAAGAACTAAAAATATTTGAGAAGTGGAACCAGACTACTACGGATTATCCGAAGGATAAAGTGCTTTCTGAGTTATTTGAAGAACAGGCAAAACACTTGCCTGAACAGATAGCTCTAGTGTTCGGAGAGCGGTCTATTACCTACAGAGAAGTAAATGAAAAAGCAAACCAGATAGCTAAACATCTACAAAAGTTGGGAGTATCTCGAGGAAAGACAGTTGCTCTTCTGATGGACCGTTCGGCAGAAATGATAATCAGCATGCTTGGTATTTTAAAAACTGGCGGTGCGTATCTTCCTATCGATCCTTCATATCCTTCAGATCGAATTCAGTATATGCTGGAGGACAGTGGTACGGATCATTT
>NZ_CM000745.1:5356565-5359062 GCF_000161455.1 Bacillus pseudomycoides DSM 12442 | reverse complement strand
AGCAGGTCCAGTCGGTCCGGGTTGAGGTAAAGGAAATAAACAATTAAGCGGTATGCAGTTATGTTTATTAAACCTATCCAAGTTAGTTCCTCCTCATCTTTTGTATAAAATTTATTAATAAATGGTGACAACAATACAGTGTATGAATGGTAAAAAATAATGGCACCAGGTATTTACTCTAAAAGGTGTAAATGAGTACAGTATTTTAAAGTGAGATTTCCAAATTATTTGAGAGTCTGTTCTATATTGTGCTATTGGAGTTAGTTTTGGGATTTTATTGTTATGCACAATATTTTCTGATAACGTAAAATAGTTTATGTAAATGAGCTTTCTCTTGTAAACAGAAAAAAGATAAGAAATTCTCAGATTTGTGAAAGAACTAAAAAAGAAGTATTCTACCTTTAGGAATGATAGTATGCTGATATTTTTTAAGAAATAGGAACTAGTGTTACGGTTCTTCCTGTGAAAACAGAATAATATGGAGTGAAAGTAGAAAGGTCATACTATTCGGTGTTACAGCACCTGTGCCTAAAACTGAGTGGTTTTGCTCCTATGAGGAAATGGGAAGAAGCGCTGAGAGAATATGTAATAGAAACTTCGTAATGAAAGATGAAAAAGCATTCAGATACAAAGCAGGCTGTGGAGAAGACTTTCTCCACAGCCTGGAAATAGCAGTTTCACTAAGAAGCTACCATTTCGTCAATCAATTAGAAATTCTGCACGCATGAATTTGGGTCACAACCTCCACCGGTAGGCTGGAATACGACGTTGTCAATAAAGGCCGTTCCCCCACTTCCTTGGCTAGGTAAAATGTTTTGGAAAGAAATACACGCTCTTGTCGCACCGGCAGGCACACATACAACGAGAGTATAATGAGAGAAAGTAGATTGAGGATGATGATTATTTGGTACAATATTTGGGATACCCAGATCAACAATGTTCGCAGGAGAAGGCGGAGTCACACAGTCAAAGTTTTGGCTAAAAGCTACAGATGCTACGAGCAGTGCGTTAGCCCTTGAACTAGCAGCAAAGGAAAGTGTATAGCAACAACCTGGATCAACATGAACAGATTGGGTGATAAATGCACCGGGTTCAATTGCTACAGCCTGGATGCGAGCTCCGGTTGGACTTGTCAAAACACCGCTGTGTGAGTTGTTGTCTGGCTGAGTTCCTGTATCTACTACTGTGGCTCCAGTCGCTGAAGAGTTCCAATCTATAACACCACCTGTAGCTCCATCATCAAATCCAGGGTTGTTGAGCAGGTTGGTACATGGACAGCATCCTGGTCCAGTAGGTCCAGTCGGTCCAGTAGGTCCAGTCGGTCCGGTCGGTCCAGTCGGTCCAGTATTACCTGTTCCAGCTTGCCCAGTCGGCCCCGTAGGTCCAGTCGGCCCCGTAGGTCCAGTATTACCTGTTCCAGCAGGCCCGGTCGGTCCAGTCGGTCCAGCAGGCCCCGTCGGCCCAGGTTGAGGTAAAGGGAATAAACAATTTAGTGGTATGCAATTATGTTCATGAAACCTATCCAAATTAATTCCTCCTAATCTTTTGTATGAAATTTAATAAAAATATAAACATCCATACATTGTATGAATGATAGAAGATAATGGTACTGGGTACTTTCTACGAAATAGGGGCGCTTTAAAAAAAATCATGTCTTAATCCGAAATAGTTCTAAATTACTTTGTTTTCTTGTGAGGTGACTAAATTTGATTGTTTCACAAGAATTACACATGTACTTTAGGGATATTGGGATCTTCGTAGCCTCTTGATTGTTTTAATCATAGCCACAGACAGCGATAAGAGAAAAGATAAAGAAAAAAGCAAGAATCCGATTGAATATCGAATTCTTGCTATCTAAAAAGACATCTCTTTTTTCATACCTACCCGCTAAGTCAATAGTTCAATCTTTACTGGATTAGCATCTCTCTCTTTTGTCGAAAAGGTGTAACGATGTCTTTTGATTTTGTTGGTGAGATGATTAAATTAAAGAATTGAAATGCCAGCACTTGCGTTGCCTGAAAGAACAGAAGCAACAGAACCAGTACCGCCTAATAAAGAAAAGACCATTAGCAAACGATCTCCTGGATTTACCTGTAAATTTATTCCAGTTGCATTGCCATCAGCATTTAAGAAACCTACAATTCCTACGATGGGTGGAGCTAATGTCACCAAAGGCCCGAATGGAGTAAATACGTTGGTGTTATTGTTGACAGCGAGATTGATATATAATTGTGCTCGAACGGTTGCAGTACTAGCCACAGAAAACCCTGTCGCGGTGTAGTTGGCAAATATTGAATCAAGAATTCCAACACGAGGTACGGTAAATGCTTCATTTTCTAAGCCCAACAAGTTTATATTAGCACCTAATACGACCGCGCCAGGAGTAGCAGTTCCAAATCCAATGAAACTCGGAATACCAATTAACCCAGGGCCAATAACAGTCATGTTAGCTGGCGTCAGTCCAGATGAAAATGCAACTATAGCACCACCACCACCA
>NZ_CM000745.1:5353204-5356465 GCF_000161455.1 Bacillus pseudomycoides DSM 12442 | reverse complement strand
TAAAAAGTGTTCTTATCTCTTTTTTTACTTATATGATGAAGAAATCAATTGTGGAAAAATTAAACAAACATTTTTTTAAAACATTTTGGCTGAGGTATTATATTTTCAATTGTCCACTTTGTTCAATTTCACGTTTATTATATAAAATTTATATAACAAAGAAAAAAGCACCCGTTTTGGATGCTAACATGAAGGTTTGTTAGATATGAAAAAATTCATAAACTAAATACAAATAATAAAAGTATATGCTCACTACCGCTTACTGTATTATGTTAAATCTTCGGATGAAATTAATGAGTGAATCCACCGTCAAGCCTAAATATCTACGTTTATCTCCCAATTATAAAGTAAATTTCCCACCATGATAACAATAGTAAGTTTCTGCTTTAAGGTTTTTAATCTTTCTTAAAGATTGTTGCGCTTTCTCAACATTTAAACAAAAGTGTGGATTAGCAATGATTAATTCATGATTCTCATTAACAGCTGCATCACCTGTAATTACACTTTTTAAACTTTGAAAATACAATGAAATATGTCCTGAAGTATGCCCTGGTGTTGCTACTACTCTACATTTGTTATCTAAAATCAAATCACCATCATGTACCTTTTCATCAATCGAGACATGCTTCAAATTCTTTAATTGTTGTGTAAACCATTTACCAAATTTGATTTCTTTGCTTGACATATTTTCTAGCATTTCTTCAGCTTGAACCAATCTCTCTGACTTCATTTCACCACTAATGTATTTCGATTCACTTTCACTAGCAATAATGTTAATCCAAGGATACTTCTCTTTGAAATCATATAGGGAACCTATATGATCATCATCATAGTGAGTAATGATTATATTTTTTATATTCTTCGCTTCATATCCATTTTTAAAAATTTCATTTTCAATTAAAGGTAAGAAATTTGTATAACCTGTATCAACCAGAGTTAGTTCATCATTCAATATAATTAAGCTAGGATAAATGTAATTTTTTTGTTTATTAAATTCAAATTCAATTGGTAGCTCTATTATCTTCATTTTTCTTCCTCCATACGGTATGTTTGTGAAACCTTTGATAACCGAATATTCTATACACTTATTGTACATGATATGAAAAAAGACGTTATAAATGTAGATTTGAAATAAAGTTTGATCAACCATCCTCTCACCGATCTATATTTTAATATAGTAATTTTGAAATTAGGGAGGATATAATGCCGTATATATGGCCTTTAGGTTGGGAGCACATTAATTTCTTAGGAGAATATAAGTTTGAAGGAGTTCATTCAACAAGTTTACATTGCTTACGTTCCGTAAATATTAAAAGGCCAATTTACTCTTAACGGGGTAAGATTCGGCTCTTTTTTATCCAAATTTGCTTAGCGTGTTTTTCTTCCGAAATGCTGGCATTACCCCATGCCCATCAAGCTAAGATTTTAAAGTACCCCCTAAATGGAAATTTTGTGTTTTTATAGTACCGAAGTTTATTTTTATCGTTTTGGGGAACAACAGATTTTTTAACTTGATAGCAATGGGGTCCCATCCACATTTTAACGAAAATATACGCTAAGCAAATTCGACATGAAAAAACGTTGATTTTACTACTCTAAGCGGTATCACCAATCTCAAAAACATAGGTATTTGAGACAAATGTACTTCAATGTAGAAGGTACTGAAAAGAGCCTAAACAGTGTCTCAAAACTCATCTTTAAATCAAAATCTCAATTCAAATCGTGTTATTGAGTTTTGAGAATCCCTTAGCGTATAAAAACGTTAAAATGTGCGTGCTACCCCAAATAAAAAAATCCCTCAGATAAGCTGAGAGAACTCTTAAAATTTACATTATTTTTCTTTATTTGTTAGGTGATTAGATTTTTTAATAAGTTCTATTAATTCTTTTTCATAGTTAGTTTTATGTTTTAAATATTGAAGAAATCGAAGACTTACTAACACTAAGAGAAAATATAAAATGAACTTAGATATAAACCCCATAATTGGTAAAAGGATAGGTGTATAAAAGAAAAGTAAATTCCAAGGCATTACTATTAACAAAGATAATAATAAAGCTAACCATATATGATTTTTATTCAAGTATTTCCACCCTTTCGTGATGAGTACCTCTCATTACAAATTTTTCTAATACCAATTATTATTATATGTTCGACTTGGCTTCATATAGCCCTCCTGTATTTTTTATTATCCTCTTGTTTTTGGGTGTGAGTGCAATGGCTAGGGTGAAGCCAGGAACTATCCCCTTATAAAAATAAACATAATAATATCAAAAAACCGCTCAGTTCGTCTGAGAGATTAAATTTTTTAAATACTCCAATGTAAACTTTTGAATATTTGTTTACATTCGTTTTGCCGTAAACATTAACTTCACGCCAAATCTTCTGATATACTCAATTTATATAATGAAAGTATACATTCAAAACATTATAAATAAAGGGATTAAATCTTAACAAGAAAAAACGAGTATCTCATCACTATTAAGATACTCATCCAAAGAAAGCATAAATTAACTATTAGTATTTAGCTCTTTACAGTATTTCTTTACAAAAAACGCCATTATTAACGTAATAATTCCTATACTTAAACCAAGTAATTGATCTAACGAAATTACATCACGAAAAATCCAACGTATAATAAATCCCACACCAAATACTAATACAAGTAACAAACCAAAATATTTTAGTCCTCCATATACATCTTCCATACCCAAACCCCTTTTAACTTCATAATCAAATTACACTATATCGAGGTATTTAAATAAAGCGCCTACATCAGTTAATCTTGGTTGTAAAAAAGTTTGATAAAAACTTATATAGAAGTCTAATTTTTATATACATAAAATATTTTATACTTTGCGCTCTTTAAAAAAGTTAGACGCAATGAAACAAGCTATTCCAGCAATAAGAACACTAAATGATAATACCTTATTTGTATTTTCAAACTGTATAATATCTGTAATCACATTAAGCATAATTAGTCCCCAAACAAATAAAATTGGCCCGAGAAAAAGTAATATCTTTCCTAATAATGAACGTTTTTTCATAATCTCCCACCTTTCCTATATATAAATTCTATCATAATTTTAATTGGTAATTTCTAGTTTTGGGGGTAATTTTCCAGGTCATAATTAAATTATTTTAGTTCATTTTTTTATAAACGGTATGACTTTGTTTTAAATCGATAGTTAACATAACCCCACTTATCAGTAGTCACTGTATCTAGAAAAAACCCCTTCATTTTACTTGCTGAAGAGGTTTTGT
>NZ_CM000745.1:5349413-5353104 GCF_000161455.1 Bacillus pseudomycoides DSM 12442 | reverse complement strand
ATTTTCTTGAAGAATCGCTTTGCAGCCTTGTGGTTTCTTGCTTTGCCTAGGTAAAAATCGATGGTGTTTATTTTCACTAGGTTGATAGGTATGTGGCGAGACTCCTATATGTAAAATTGCATAAGAAAACCAGGTAACATAATGGTATTATCTTGTTATAGATCTGCTCTATATTTTTTCATTAATCATGTTGAAACCCTACAGAAAAACAATTGGTGAACTAAAGAACTGAAGGAAGGCACTCATTGAGTGTCTTTTCTTTATAAAAAAATTCCCACACATTGTGCAGGGAAAGGAGCAAACTGTTCAGTTGGATGAACATCTTCATAATACCTCATCCATCCCCCACTGGCAAAATAATAAAAAAGCATTATATTCTTAATAAAATCGAATTATCAAAGTCAAAAAAAAAACAAATTTCAACTTAAAAAAGCAATTGTTTTATTGAAAGTTTGTGTAGACTAAATTATATTTTTAAGCTAGCTCTAAATGAAATCACTCTTATTCTTTGAATATAGAATGTTGTGGAATAATTTGGAGGTGTGTATTTATCTAATCGTTTTAATCGATATGCCGAGCCTTTGATTAATAATGCATTAGAAGAAGCTGGTTGTACAAGTATCACTAAAACTAAAGAACCATTTCCTGAAGGACAGATATTAGCTGAAGTAAAAAAGAAACCACGAGACTTAATTATTCATGGAGTAACGTGGGAGATAGTTGAACCTTAAAGTAGCGAATCCGCTGCTTTTTTATTTTGCATAGAAAAAGGAGCAATTATAGGCTCCTTAATTTGATTCAGAAGTTGTGTAGTTTTTCTTGATGATATCTTTCATGTTGATGATTAAGGATATAAGGAATGTAGCAGCTAGAATACCGTTTACCCAGTAATATGTATTCCCTGATGTGAACTTATTGTAGAAGGAATTGCCATTATAAAACACCAGAAGCGCTGAAAAGATAGTAGATGTTATTAACGCACCAAAACTTTTCATGTTATTCACCTCGATTCAAAATGTTATAAATTTCAATATAATTATACATTTTAATAGATGGATTTACAAAAGGATTAAAATATATGGTTCTGGTGCAAAAATATGAAGAATAACACGGAGAATAGTAAACTCCTAATAGAATCGTATTTTATGCTATAAGGCCTCACCATACATATCCATCAACTTAAGAAAAATAAATGCCCTCAAAACGAAAAAATGAGCTGACTTCTCAGAGTAACTATCTGCAGAGAAAGAAAATTTTCATTTAGGGGATACTTCAAAATCTCAGATTGATAGGTATATGGCATTTCTGTTAAGTCAATTACAGGAACCAAAAGTAATTACTTATTTTTCATTTTCACTAAAATTTTTGATATTGCTATCCATAAATTTATAAACATTAAAGTTCCGAAAATATCAGCAACAACTACATAATGTCCTATAAATAGGTTTTCAAAGTGAAATAATGGAGTGTTATAAATGGCTATTAATAAAGATATAATCATCGAAAACAGAAAAAATTTTTTCTTAGTTATCATATAACTGCAAAACAAGAACGTATAATAAGCCCAAAATTGTGCAGCATACCAGGCATGAGATAGCCGAATACCTGCTTTTGTATGCAGAGTTGTTAAAACCAGTACGAATAATACAAGTAATGCAATTAATGGAGCAAATTTAACGAATTGTAAAAGGTTTAAATAGCGCTTGTTTGAACTTGGATGGTTTACTCCATACTTAAATACCCACTTCGTTATATAATGAATAAAAAATATAAAACCCACATTAATAATTAACATAAAAAACATCATTATTATTCCTTCTTTTCCAATGTATTAATCAACTAAAAAGTTAATTGATAGTTTATTTAAACTTATCTTTATTAAACTCTTTTTTTTGTAATTTTCAAGTTTGTTTAAGTGGAATGGTCATTTTTTCCGAGTATTTGGGGGAGTGACCATTGTCATCAACCTAAGAAAACAGGTTACCGCAAAAATGATAAATAAGCTTTTTCGTTACAAGAAAGCCTA
Organism: Bacillus pseudomycoides DSM 12442; assembly: GCF_000161455.1. Taxonomy (GTDB): domain Bacteria; phylum Bacillota; class Bacilli; order Bacillales; family Bacillaceae_G; genus Bacillus_A; species Bacillus_A pseudomycoides. Next base: position 5,351,078 of record NZ_CM000745.1, on the reverse strand, counting down.
AAAATTTCGTTCTGGGGGTATAATAAAACCTTAGCTTGATAGCGATGGGGTACCGCCAGCATTTTGGAAAAAAACCACGCTAAGAGCATGCAAGATTTTATACAAAAAATAGGGAGACATAGGGAACCATCGGGCAGCCAAAAGGCGCACTAGAATAGGAATGTATAAAAAGATGTATAGAATCATAGAAAAAGACAAAGGCGGATTCCTTGTGAGAGTCGGGATCCTCCTTGTCCTTGCTATCGATAATGGGGCGTTATGTTAACTAGATTTGTATATCATATAAGGGTTGTTTAATTTGGTTATTTTTGTTATTATATCGTATATAGCGATATAATAGGAGGGAAGAGAAAGGCTCAATTATAAAAAAATGTTGATTTATCTTTATTTAATAAAATAATTGTTAGCATATCTATTTTGTATGTTTTTTAGGCTTAGTAACGATTTATATATCGTTTAATACGATATATTTAGGAGGATACTAATTATGAAAGAGAATAAGAAGAAGGACTCAGAGATAAAAAAAGATTTTTGGTACTACTTGAATGAGATTGTTAGATCTCTCATTATAACCAAATAAACAAGGATTGATATGTCTATTTTATTTGCTTTAATAGTATCCGTTTTGTTATTATATCGTATATAACGATACAAAAGAGAGGGTAATAACATGGATGTTAAGCAAATTAATGACTCATTAACAGATATTTATTTTTACTTGCACTATAAACACGAAGAAACGTTAACCCACCAAAATGTTCGGTGTATGCAAACGGTTAAGAAGCAAAAAGAAGTAACGATAAAAGATTTATCAGAAGTGCTTGATGTTACCCATCATACAGCTTCTGAGCATATTAAGAGACTTATTAAAAAAGGAATTTTACAAAAAGAACGTTCTGCTCATGACAAGAGAATTGTTTATGTAAAACTTACTCCTTATGGTGAAGAAGTCTTGAAACGAAATACAGAATTAGATGAAGAAAAGTTACAAGCGATTTTAGAACGACTTACATCGGAGGAACAACAGAAAATTATAGATGCTTTTTCTTTATTAAGAGAAGAAGTAAAACATGTATATTCCAGTTGAAGAAATTATTTTTACATTATAACGGATTGTAGTAATACGCCCGTTAGCAGGAAAAAAATATATTGTTAACCAATTTTATATCATATAAGGATGATGAAAAGATGAAATTCCGTAAAGCAACTATTAATGAAATTGATAAATTGATTTATTTAAGAAAGAAACAATTAGTGGACGAAGGAATCGAACCTAATCAAAATATTGATACGGAACTAAAAGAGTTCTTTACCAATAAAATGAATGATGGCTCTTTAATTGAATGGATAGTAGAAGATAATGAAGAAATGATTGCAACGGGTGCTATTATCTTTTATGAATTCCCACCTACTTACACTAATAAGAGTGGCAAAAAGGCTTATATTACTAATATGTATACAAAAGAAAATTATCGTGGGAAAGGAATTGCCACTAAGTTGTTAACTAAACTAGTTGCTGAAGCTAAAACAGCAGGTATTACAAAAATATGGCTTGGGGCTTCAAAGTTAGGTAGGCCGGTATATAAAAGGTTTGGTTTTAAAGAGACTGATGAATGGCTAGAATTAAATCTTTAATAATAGTTATATAAAGAATTTACTTCCGGT
>NZ_CM000745.1:5349024-5349313 GCF_000161455.1 Bacillus pseudomycoides DSM 12442 | reverse complement strand
TAAGTGAAGAAGGTCTGTTTTGGGTACGGATTTAAAATCCTAATATCAAAGCGACCTATTCTTCACTTCTACTATAAAAAAATAGTAGTGTAAACCAATGCCTTGGTTTACACTACTAATCTTAGTATGTTTTGGGTGTTGTTTATGAGTATACCACTTCTAATCATAAAGTAGCATATTAAAAAAAATTGAAACCCGTCAGGGTTTATTTGATATGCCTACTTTTATAACTTCTATAAAAGATTATAAAAAACTAAGTGGAAAGACCGCATTTTGTACAAAAATATAC
>NZ_CM000745.1:5348457-5348924 GCF_000161455.1 Bacillus pseudomycoides DSM 12442 | reverse complement strand
CTTCCATCATCACAAATCCTGAAGGAACCATATGGCTTGGTAGTTTCGCCTTGAGATAATCTCTCCACTCACCTACATTCCCATCACCCACGACATATGCCACCAATCGTTTATCACCCGGCTGATCCTCTCGAACAATTACAACAGCCTCTTTTACGGATGCATGTGCGTTTAAAGCAGATTCAATTTCCCCGAGCTCAATTCGGAAACCACGGATTTTCACCTGGTGATCAATCCGCCCAAGATAATCTAGATTTCCATCTGGCAAGTATCTCGCTAAGTCTCCTGTCCGATATAATCGCGCTCCCGGATCACTACTGAATGGATGAGGAATGAAACGTTCTGCAGTCAATTCAGGTCTTTTTAAATACCCACGTGCGAGTCCTGCTCCACCAATATATAGTTCACCAGATACGCCAATAGGCACAGGCTGTTGACAATTGTCTAGTACATACACTTCTAAATCT
>NZ_CM000745.1:5346794-5348357 GCF_000161455.1 Bacillus pseudomycoides DSM 12442 | reverse complement strand
CGCCGTTACGGACAGAACCACATTGTTGAGTATTATGATAAATTAAAAACGCAACCTTATAACAAATGTCATAAAGTTGCGTCAATCGCATGTGTAAATAAGTTATTGAAGCTCCTCTTCTACCTTATTACACATAATATACACTATGATTATCGGTTAACCGCCTAAAATCATAGTCTCATTCATCATACTATATTTATTCCCCCTAGTAAAAAAACGAATACATATTAGGGGTATTTAGTTTGCATTAAATTTAACATATATGATATAGGCTTTGCGATATTTAATTGATTAAAAATCTAAAAATAAGGATTGACTAATCGTAAGAAATATCAAAGACTGTCTTTTTCTCGTATCGATGAGATTTTCGTCCGTTGTGCTGTAGGAGGTTAAACAGACGAAGGAGAACCTTTGATATCTCTTGGGTGTTTTTGTGTAATGCTTGATGAAACAGTAAAAAATAATCCTTAATCATGTACATCGCTTTATATTCACTTAGCTCTTTCTGTTTCTTACGCAACGGGAGTTCTCTCATTTTAAACATAGTAGAAGAACATAATAAGATACTAATGAGTTGACCATAAAGATGACATTCTAACCGCTCTTGTTTAATAGATTTGCAACGATGAATTTGAAACCAAGATTTCCATATTTTAAATAACAGCTCAATTTGCCAACGTAGTGAATATAAATCATAGATTTTCTCTTTTGGTACCCATTCCGTAGGAATATTTGTCATATATACCGTAATTCCTTGTAAAAGTTTCGTACGCTCTGTATATGTAATCCCTTTTTTCTTTTCGCGAATCGCTCGATCGCGTAGGCGTTTCTGTTTTTGCTCCTTGGTACATCTATAAACCACAATGCGAGTAGGCAGTTTGTCTTTACTCCCTACATATACATCATGTAATTCATACACTTGGCCAGGTTGTAATTGTTTCATGATGTCTTCCAAATGAATTTGTATATATACCGGTCTTAATTGAGCGGGTTTTGTTTTAAATACCACTGTTTCGAATTCTTTTCTATATATTTTAGTTGGTAACTTAAGACGTGATAAATAATATCCTTGCTTATCTTGAATAGACTTAAAGTCTTGTAAACGAAAATATCCTAAGTCACGAATATACAGTTCATTCTTTTGTGCCATGCCTGTTCGAGTCGCACTATATGCCTGATCACTTCGTTTTCCGGGTTCAATTGCCACATCAGAAAATTCTCCACTCAACAAGTCATACTCTAGTTGAATTTTCACACCAGCTTTATGACTATATCCTCCGGCATCAGGATAAGTAGCTGCGAATCGATCTGGAACTTGGAAGGTTGTAGAATCAAGGATGCGAATCCGCTCAAAATAAGCAGAAAGAGAATGAGAAATCTTAGATACTCCTCCAATTTTAGCTTGTAGAAGTGTAGTAAATACAGTTCGAAAGAAGGCTACAGAAGCCGAGTTAAATCGTCGATTAAGTCCCTCCGGACTTAATAAAACTCCTGTTGAAGTTTCTAATTGACTACAAAGTTGAGTAAGAGAGGTAGTAGCGACTTGTTGATTTAACCATACAC
>NZ_CM000745.1:5340282-5346694 GCF_000161455.1 Bacillus pseudomycoides DSM 12442 | reverse complement strand
CAAACTGGCTGAAAGTTTTTTTGTACCCGGCATAGGTGAAGCTCTGGACTGTAAGGGTGATAGTAGCTGTAGCTTAAGACAAGGGTATGTCATAGCCTGAAGGAAGGCGGAAAGCTTTCTTTTCAACAGTCTATTTCCAAAGTTCTAACGAGTATATACGCCCCGGTTTTTTCTAAGTCTTGAATTTTGTCTGGGGGAACGTTCACATGATGTAATCAGATTGGAGCAAGTTTATATAGAAGAAGGTTATAGGTAATAGACATAGATTTTGAAAAATTCTTCGATAAGATAAAACTATGACAGACCTATGATGACACACTCTCAAAAGATTAAGCATCTTAGATTAATCTGTACATACCTACAAGCAGGAATAATGGACAACGGATTAGTCAACCTAAACACAGAAGGAACTTCACAAGGAGGATTATGATAAATTTTGTATACGGTGGTCCATTGATTCTGCTTTTATCTAATATTATTCTAGATAAATTAAAAAGTCAGGATTTTCCAAATAAGTATTTTAAGATCCAAAGCAGAACTCGGGAAATGATGTTAAGAAAGTAATATATAAAGATGGAAAACCGAATAAAAGAATTGAATTAGTACTTTATTGAATGGATAGGATGCTACAAACTCATGGATACACCATCGAAACTAAAAGAACTTGAAGGTGGGTTTACACGTAGACTGAGAATGATTCTATGGAAGGAGTGGAAGAACCGAAGAACTGGAATCGAACATCTAAGGAAATAATTAGGTGCTGGAGAGAAAGCATACAAATAGGGGATTTTTTGAAATGGATACTGCGAAAACAAGGATTGAAGAGCCTAACGATAAGATTATGAACAATTGCGTGTAATTTTGAACCGCTGTATATGGAACCGTATGTACGGTGGTTTGAGGCCGACAGAAGTTAGTCCCCTCCCTCTATCTCAATTGATTATATGTTGGGATTTTATATTTTATTTAAAATTTATTATTAATATTTAAATTATTACTAATAATATAAAAAAACTCTATTCAAAAGTTAATAAATAGTGGTAAACTTTTACTTGTATTGAGAAAAATGTATTTTTTTTATATAAAATTATTCGGTTTTTTATATTTTGAGGGAGGTCGAATATTTAGGGAATTCTAAAACTATTGAAGTCTTAAAAGAAAAACTAAGAAGTATAGACGATATAAAGGATTTTAAAATTACATTTTGTAATACTAAAACTGCTCTCAGAATAGGAGGTCTTCCTACGGTTTCCTCGTAGAATGTATCTCGGTTCAAGTGTTTAGAATCCATGGATCATGGAGGCGGTCCAGAAGCGTTTTACTAGAATGATATTTCGCTTACTGAAGACGCTCCCAGTATTCTACTTGAGATATTAATGAGAGCTTTCGGTTGTTTTGTTTTCCTGCTTCCAAATGAGGAAGCAAAGATCAATTTGCTATTTTGCAATTATAGTGATACCGAACTTCCGCATTCTGTAATGGAATTAAAAGAGATGAACTCTTTTGATGCCTTCGCAGACAAGTCTATAGTTTGTGTATTAGAAAGTCCCATACTTTCCTTTCTATGCCTCCACATTTACCCCTCATTTTAAAGAATTACTACATGTGGAGTATTTAAAGGGGCAATAAATGGTAAATCGACATGAGAATTAACAGACTCATTTTGAAATATCTGGTGACAACCAATGTTTCATTATCAGAATTGTCTATCTATTATTTACGGTGTGGATCTTTCTTCTCATGCATAAGGAAACAAAGAATCTAAAAAGCAAGAGATTATCTAAAAAAGTTGATACGCCTTTTGATTTTTCACACGATTCGTTAATTCGTATAAAAATTTTTATGATTGACAGTGACTATTCCATTCTGGCTGAATCTGTCAAACATATAATTACTGACGGATGGTTCACTAATTTATTTGAAAAAGAACCCATAGAGACACATCAGCAGCTCAGAAACAGAGGAGAAGTATCACTTAAGAGGATTGAGTTTCAGTATTTATAATACGTTAATTGGTTGAACCACTTTATCTTCGATAGGAGAGCTGCTTCTCTTAAAAGATTGAATATTGAAAAATGATAGATGTAAGATTTCTTGCATTAAATTTTCATATAATTCCAGAAAAGCAGTCGTACTCACTTATGACGGAAATTATCTTGACTTGCAGATAGAGTCTCTTTTGGAAAAAAATTCATCAACATTGTAAAAGAATAAATGTTACACCTTATGTTTACAAATTTATTCTTTATTCATTTCTGCTGCATCTCTATACAGGCTAAGCCGCAGTATATCACCATCATTTCAGACGATGTTCATTTATCAAAATGAACTCATTGATTATTACAAAATTGGTGATCTGCAGATTAGTTTGTAAGTTGAAAGTAATTATACATCCAAATTTGATTTTCTTTTACATATTTATCACTGGGAAATTCTTTTTTACTAAGACTGGAATACAACACTGCTCTTTTAGGAGAAGAAACTATTTACCGTTTTCTTGAATATTATAAAAGGTTAATGGAAGGGGTTGTCGAAAATTAAACTCTCGGAAATTAGTATTGTATCAAACGTGGAGAAACAGAAGTTATTAGTAGATTTCAATAATACCATGGCGGAATACCCGCGAAAAAAAACAATTGTAGATCTTTTCCATGAGCAAGCTATGAAGACACCAGACAGGATCGCCTTGACAATAGGAAAAGATAACCTGTCTTATAGTGAACTGCATAGAAAATCCAACCAAGTGGCTCGCCTTCTTCAGAAACAGGGGGCAGGCCGCGAACAGGTAGTGGGCCTCCTGGTTAATCGTTCGGTTGAGATGATTGTAGGTATCCTCGGTATATTAAAGGCGGGTGCAGCTTATCTTCCGATTGATCCGGATTACCCGGAGGAAAGAATCCGCTATATGCTTGATGACAGCGGAGCCGAGAAGCTGATCGTCCAGTATGCAGAAGACGTTCCCGCTCATTATTCCGGACAGGTACTGGGGCTTTGGAAACGGGAATGGGAGAAAGAAGATCCTTCGGATCTGGAAGCGGAAGCTGGTCCGGAAGACTTGGCTTATATCATCTATACCTCGGGATCTACTGGACAGCCGAAAGGAGTCATGGTGGAGCACCGGAACGTGATACGTCTCTTGTTTAACGATCAGAGTCTCTTTGATTTCTCAGAAAAAGATGTTTGGACATTGTTCCACTCCTATTGTTTTGATTTTTCGGTTTGGGAAATGTATGGCGCCCTGTTGTATGGAGGCCGATTAGTTCTTGTTCCATCTTTTGTGGCTCGTGATCCGGAGGCTTTTGCCGAGCTTCTACTTAAAGAGAAGGTGACCATCTTGAACCAGACGCCTACGGCGTTTTATCAGCTTTCTCACCAGATGAAAAAGCTAAAGCCGGCCGAGATGCCTGTCCGCAAAGTCATTTTTGGGGGTGAAAAGCTATCCCCTCTACAGCTGAAGGACTGGAAAGCGGCCTATCCTTCCACACAGTTGATTAATATGTACGGGATTACGGAAACGACTGTTCATGTCACGTATAAGGAAATCACTGAAAAAGAAATTGAGACTAACATCAGCAATATTGGAAAGCCGATTCCTACCCTTCAAGTGTATGTGCTGGGTAGCCAGAAGAACCTCCTACCTATTGGAGTTGGTGGTGAAATGTATGTGGCCGGGGAAGGTGTGACCAGAGGTTATTTGAACCGGCCGGATTTAACGGAAGAGCGCTTTGTCGAAAATCCGTTCCAGCCGGGAGAGCGGATGTACAAAACAGGCGACTTGGCCCGGTGGCTGGAAGATGGAAATCTGGAGTACCTTGGAAGAATGGATGACCAGGTTAAAATCCGCGGCCACCGGATCGAATTAGGAGAGGTTGAGACCCAGCTACTTCTCTGTAGCGGAATTAGAGAAGTTTTTGTACAAGCTTTTGAAGAGGAACAGGGACAAGCTTTGGCTGCCTATTATACAGCCGAAGAGGAATTGAGTCCTTCGGGACTCCGGATGGAATTGGCCAAAAGAGTTCCATTTTATATGGTTCCTTCTTATTTCATTCAGCTTGAAATGATGCCACTCACTTCCAATGGTAAGGTGGATCGCCACAGGCTTCCGGCTCCGAAAATGAAAGGTGTTATCCATGAGGAGCCCCGGAATCCGCTGGAAGGCCGTGTACGGTCTATCTGGGAAGAGTTTTTAGGTACCTCTCTTGGTGTAAGTGACAGCTTTTTCAATCTGGGCGGAGACTCTATCAAAGCCATCGGATTGATTAGTTTTATGAATAGGAAAATGGACTGGGCTATTCAGATTAAAGATTTGTATGAATATCCAACTATAAAAGAGCTAGTCGCGTATGCCGGTACACAAAGTTTTTCACTGGAAGAGGAACGAATAGAAAAAAGAAAAGAATTGCAGGATTCGAAGAGTAGGTTCCTTACGGAGCACGTCTCTTTAGCTTATAAAGTGGTTGATGTGTATCCAATGAGTGATATCCAGCAGGGAATGGTTTTTTATTCTTTGAAATATCCAGAAGAAGCGTTTTATCATGACCAACTTGTTTATCAGCTAGAGGATGCTTCATTTGAAGTGGAAAAATTAACTGAAGCTATGACCTTATTAATGAATAAACATGAAATTTTACGAACGGGCTTTTTCTTAGATGAAGGATCTGTGCCTCTTCAAGTTGTCTACCAGTCAGTTCCAGTCGATATTATAGAGCATGATCTATCAGTATATACAGAAAAAGAGCAGGAAGATTTTATTGAGCGTTCTCTTTTGGAAGATCGTCAGAATCCGTTTGAGCTAAAAGAGGATCCCCTTTGGAGGCTTCGGGTGTATAGGTTAAACGACCGTCAGGTCGCTTTTGCTTGGATAGTCCATCATGCCATTATGGATGGCTGGAGTGTCGCCTCTTTTATGACGGAGTTAGTAGGCGTATATTTCAAGTTGAAAACTGGTTCTGTAGAACTGTCTCAACTGAAGAGCAGCTATAAGGATTATATAGTAGACCAGATGGTTGTTTCCCAGCAGGAAGATCTAACGACTTACTGGCAGAAGGAGTTGAAAGATTTTAAGAGGCTTCAACTTCCATTTGAAGCTACACAGGAAACTAAAACAACTACTAAAGTGCTAAATCCTGAACTTCTTCAACAACTTAAACGAGTTGCTAAAAAAGAGAAGACTACTATAAGAACAATTTGCCTGACTGCCTACCTCTCTGTAATGAAGTTGATCACGTTTGAAAGTGATATAACTATAGGTTTGGTTGAGAACGCAAGGCCGGTTACTGAGGATGCTGAAAAAATGCTCGGTTGTTTTTTAAACACAATTCCTTTTAGGATTTCTATAGATAAAGAAGAGACTTGGGAGACGCTATTAAGAAAAGTTCATAAAAAACAAATTGATAAGAAAAAATTCGGACGTCTTTCGTTTAAAAGAATATCAGAAGCTATAGGTGCTTCAAGTGCTTTGGATAACCCTGTTTTTGATATTTTATTTAATTTCATAGACTTTCACACATATGAAAATATCAAGAAGCATTCCATAACCCCTAGAAAAGAGAGTTATGAAAAAACCAATACTTTATTTGATTTTTCAATTTCTACAACTCTAAATCAATTTGAAATCAGGATTGTTTCTTCTTTTTCGGATTTAATTATTAAAAGACTTTTAGGCTATTTTGAACGTGCTTTATACATTTTGATTGATAATTTAGATCAGCGGTTTAGGAATGAACAGCTTCTCGAAAATGAGGAAACATTTTCTCTTCTGCATCAGTTTAATAACCAGAAAGTTGATTACCCTCAGGAAAAAACATTGATAAGTCTTTTTGTAGAACAGGCTACTAAGGCACCAGACAAGATTGCTTTAACTCTGGGAGAAGATTGTTTGTCGTATGGTGAACTACATAGAAAATCTAACCAAGTGGCCCGCCTTCTTCACAAGCAGGGGGTAGGTCGCGAACAGATAGTAGGCCTTCTAGTCGATCGTTCACCCGAGATGATTATAAGTATCCTCGGTATATTAAAGGCGGGTGCAGCTTATCTTCCGATTGATCCGGATTACCCGGAGGAAAGAATCCGCTATATGCTTGAAGATAGCGGGGCCGAGAAGCTGATCGTCCAGTATGCAGAAGACATTCCCGCCCATTATTCCGGACAGGTACTGGAGCTTTGGAAACGGGAATGGGAGAAAGAGGATCCTTCGGATCTGGAGGTGGAAGCTGGTCCGGATGATTTGGCTTATATCATCTATACCTCGGGATCTACTGGACAGCCGAAAGGGGTCATGGTGGAGCACCGGAACGTGATACGTCTCTTGTTTAACGATCAGAATCTCTTTGATTTCTCGGAAGAAGATGTTTGGACATTGTTCCACTCCTATTGTTTTGATTTTTCAGTTTGGGAAATGTACGGTGCCTTA
>NZ_CM000745.1:5338906-5340182 GCF_000161455.1 Bacillus pseudomycoides DSM 12442 | reverse complement strand
CCTCAAAATTCTGCGAAAGCATTGTCCAGCTCTAGCGGCTAGAATCTCCGGTCGTTTCGCCCTCTCGGACGAGGCAAAAAGCGCCTCTCTGTCGGAGGCTCCAACGTCCTGCGATTCTGAGCGAGCCGCTTCCGCTTTTCTAAAGAAGCTAGGTGGGAGATAAACTGCCCGTAAAAGCCCGATTGGTTCAACTAATAATCAGTGGGGGATGGAGAAAACCCCCACTGATTAAAGTTTCACTTTATCAGCAGCGTCTTGTGATACAGTGGCATCTATAAACAACTCTTTCGTCTTATCATGTACAATTAATGGGAAAACAGCTTTTGCACCAACTGCAGAAGCGTGAACCCAGTCTTCTGGATTTACACTTTTCCAGTTCAAATAGCCATTTCCATCTTTTACTTTATAATTGTCTTTTACAGTAGCGACGAAGTTTTCATATTTTGAGTGTAAGGCAACTGGAAGCGAAACATTAGTAAAGTTTGCTGCATGCATAGGCTGATTAACATCTCCTAAATAATGAAGTGATAATCCTAAATAGAAAAATGCATTTTTCAAATCGTTATGGGAAGTTAATTAGATCCATCTTATAAAATAATAAAGATGATAAAGTAATAGGAATACTGTTTTAATAATCTATTTCTTAATATTGCTGTCTATAGCAAAAATGTTCATTTTAATTACAACCTAAATAATAATAGATTGGTAAATATTATATCACTGTGCCCCGTTTTTACACGTATCTCGGCTGAACCCCTAGAAGAAAATTTCCCCTGTAATGTTTATGGAAAATTAAATTACTATTCATAAGATAATAATAGTATGAGTTATTTATGGTTGATATGACTATATTTATATGTAATTGTGCATTTCCAAATAAAGTAAAATTATATATGAAGTACCATTAAATTATATTGAAAACATTTTTTAGCAAGAGATTAATATAGATCAATGAAAATCACTATATTTTAGGTTTAATTATCATAGTATAATTATTTCACTTAGTGAAGTGATTAATAATATTTAACTTTTTTTAATATAATTTTTTTATATTATAAATACAAAATATCTGAATTATTAAATATAAATGATGGAATTTTATTGTTTACTTATTAAAAACATAGTGTTTAAATGAGGGGGAAGTAAGGTCCTTACATTCTATGAGAAGTAAATAATAACCAGAGTTTAACACTCTATCCGAAAGAATTCTCCTTCCTCAAGCGTGTGCAAGGAGAGAGCCTAGCGCTAGGTCGTTCAAGATATATGAATAAGATTG
>NZ_CM000745.1:5338517-5338806 GCF_000161455.1 Bacillus pseudomycoides DSM 12442 | reverse complement strand
GGAATATATTCCTAACAAGCATGGAGAATTATTTCAATAAAAGGGAGGAAGCTAATATGCCTGATCAAGGGATAGCGCAGATTATATTTCCTGATAGCAAGGATTTGGAAACGTTTTTGAAGGAACAAGGAAGTTATGACTTACATGAAGACCTATTAAAATATGGATTGACGACGAAACAGTTTTTATACGTTGACTATAAAGGTGAGCAATACCAAGAAATTGTCAATTTTATTCTTGATTACGAATTTGCCCACCAAATTGAATTAGCAACACAAGAAGAACTCGA
>NZ_CM000745.1:5337940-5338417 GCF_000161455.1 Bacillus pseudomycoides DSM 12442 | reverse complement strand
ATGAATTTGGTTAAAACATATTCTAAAGAGGAATTAGAAAAATTTAATCAAGAAATGTCTAAAACTCCTTTAAGAAGTTCTAAGTTCGATGGCAATATGCAAAATAAAACAGAGGTTAACCCTCTTGCTATGAACGTTCATAATTTTGGAGAAATGTCATTTAGTAACTATCAGTGGATTGATGATGGCACATCATTTTACCTACCTCAAAGTGTACAGGTAGAACCACAAACTAAGACTACTGGATTGGCAGTACAAATATATCATAATAGTAAGCTTCATAAAGAATATAGAGTTAAAGGTTCCTTTTCGAGTGGATTAAACATTCCTATTTCTCACCTTTTAACTGGTTCTGGTAATTATTATGCACTTAAACTTAAGAATTATGGCGGGGGAACTATATATCTCTATGGTGGACAAGTATATTATAAATAATACAATCTCTTAAATTTAATAGTTATATACAAGTAAAAANAG
>NZ_CM000745.1:5335169-5337840 GCF_000161455.1 Bacillus pseudomycoides DSM 12442 | reverse complement strand
TATTGAATTAGGAGAAATTGAAGCCAGACTTCTTGCTGTTCCATACATTAAGGAAGCGTGTGTAATTGCGAGGAACGACAATCAGGCGCAGTCGTATCTATGCGCTTATCTGGTTACTAATGAAGTACGGAGTCAAAATTCTATACGCACTTATTTAAAGGGAATGCTGCCAGAATATATGATTCCTGCTTATTATGTCTTTCTAGACCGATTTCCCCTTACTTTTAATGGGAAAATTGATAAGGCTGGACTACCAGAACCACAAAAAGAGAGAGTTGGCAAGTATGAGGAACCAATTAATGATACCGAAAGAGAGCTTGCTGAAATTTGGAGTAAAGTACTGGACATAAAACAGCTGGGGAGAAGGGACCATTTCTTTGAGCTAGGTGGCCATTCATTAAAAGCTACACAGTTGGCTGCGGCCATTCACAAAAAGTTTGAAGCACGTATCCCAATTCAGAAGATTTTTGAAAACCCAATACTAATGGATATGGCCCATTATATTAGGGATTCAGATAAAGAGAATTTCCATGTTATTAAACAGGCTCCAAAGAAAGAATACTACCCGGTTTCTGCTGCTCAGCGCCGAATGTATGTAGTCCAACAAATTGAGGGTGGCACACAATCTACTCATTATAATATGCCTTTAATTTTAGAGCTGGAAGGAACATTAGATATAGATCGACTTTACCGATCGCTATCCAGCTTGGTTGACCGTCATGAACCTCTACGAACCACTTTTCACCTTAAGAATGATCGGTTAATTCAGCGTATTGAGTCCCATTGCAATTTTGAGCTTGAACTAAAAGAAGTAACAGAAGAGAGATTGCCACAAATTATTGATGAGTTCATTCGACCGTTTGACTTAGAAACAGACCTTCCTTTTCGGGTACTTTTGGTGAAAGTGGAACCGACTCGCTATTTTTTCATGTGGGATTTTCATCATATCGTTTCAGATGGCATTTCTGTAAACATTCTTATACAGGAGTTTATCCAATTGTATCAGGGTAAAGAGCTGCCTTCTTTAAGAATTCAGTATAAGGATTTTGCTGAATGGCAACAGACTGCTGAATATAAAAATAGAATAAAAGCCGGAGAAGAATATTGGCTGGACTGTTTCAAAAGTGATGTGCCGGTTCTTGAACTACCGACAGACTTTCCCCGTCCTCCTGTGCAGTCCTTTTTTGGTGAAACCTTAGAGTTTGAAATGGATAGTAAGTTATATCAGAAACTCAAAAGCATTTCAGCAGCAGAAGGCTCTACATTGTATATGATTCTTTTGTCAGCATATACTATTCTGCTTTCTAAATATACAGGACAGGAGGATATTGTGGTAGGTTCTCCTGTAGCGGGAAGGGAACACTCAGATTTAGAAGACGTTGTCGGGATGTTCATCAATACTTTACCACTTCGAAATGAACCAAAAGGAGTTTTATCTGTTAGAGAGTTTATTGCAAATGTTCGATCTGGAGTTCTAAAAGCATTTGAACATGCGGATTATCCACTGGAAGAGCTCATAGAAAAATTGAATATACCAAGAAATCTTAGTCGTCAGCCTCTATTTAATACAATGATGGTTATGCAAAATATGAAAATTGATGAGATTCATATTCCTGGGCTAAATGTAGCGCCATATTCTTGGCGTAGGAGGAATGCAAAATATGATCTCACATGGACCATAATAGAAGATAGTTCACTGAAGATAATGATAGAGTATAGCACTAGTATATTCAGAAAAGAAACGGTAGAGAAAATGTACCTTCATTTCTCTTATCTGCTTTCGCAGATTACTGATGATTTAGACAAACTAATATTCAATATTCAATTAGCTACTCCGTATGAGAGTAGCCGGATTTTGAAAGAGTTTAATCCTCCGGAGGCAGAATATCCAAGGGAAAAGACTATTCATGGAATATTTATGAACAAGGTAAAAAAAGCTCCAGATAAAGTTGCTTTGCAGTATAAAGAGGGTTCTATGTCTTATAGCGAACTACATAGAAAATCTAACCAAGTGGCCCGCCATCTTCAGAAGCAGGGGGTAGGTCGCGAACAGATAGTAGGCCTTCTCGTCGATCGTTCACCCGAGATGATTATAAGTATCCTCGGTATATTAAAGGCGGGTGCAGCTTATCTTCCAATTGATCCGGATTACCCAGAGGAAAGAATCCGCTATATGCTTGAAGATAGCGGGGCCGAGAAGTTGATCGTCCAGTATGCGGAAGACGTTCCCGCTCATTATTCCGGCCAGGTACTGGGGCTTTGGGAACGGGAATGGGAGAAAGAAGATCATGCGGATCTGGAAGCGGAAGCTGGTCCGGATGATTTGGCTTATATCATCTATACCTCGGGATCTACTGGACAGCCGAAAGGAGTCATGGTGGAGCATCGAAATGTGGTACGTCTCTTATTTAACGATCAGAATCTCTTTGATTTCTCAGAAAAAGATGTTTGGACACTGTTCCATTCCTATTGTTTTGATTTTTCAGTTTGGGAAATGTATGGTGCTTTGTTGTATGGAGGCCGGCTAGTTCTTGTTCCATCCTTTGTGGCCCGGGATCCTGAGGTTTTTGCTGAGCTGCTTCTCAAAGAGAAAGTGACTATCTTGAATCAGACGCCTACGGCATTTTATCATCTTTCTCATCAGATGAAAAAGATGAAGCCAGCCGAGATA
>NZ_CM000745.1:5333175-5335069 GCF_000161455.1 Bacillus pseudomycoides DSM 12442 | reverse complement strand
CAAAATATTATGGATAATTTATGTTTTAGCATAAAGTCCTCTCCAACCTATGTAATAGGATAAGAGTTAGGATATGCTGAAAAATAGTAATTATTCATTTTAATTTAACGTACAGGAAACTGCTCAAATGTGTCTGAAATGTGTCTAAACGTACAAAATTCCCGAAATGATATGGTGGGGCCATGCCCATCAACTTAAGAATTCAGAATTACCCTAAAACGAAAAAATAAGCTTTTTTGTTACAAGTTAGCACAGAATTTCGTTCTGGGGGTACTATAAAATTTTAGCTTGATGGCTATGTAGTGCTCATCTTAATGTAACAAAAAGGTAATAACAATTACCTATAAATTACTTTTGTTACATTGAATTGAAAAAAATTACATTTTTGTTACGAAAACTATTGATTGTATTTAAAAGTCATAATATAATTATTTTTGTGGAAATAAAAACTAAAATTATACATTATTTTGGGGGGCGTGGAAAATGAAGAAAGTTATTTTACCAATCTTAATGTCTACTATGTTTATAGTTCCTGCAGTTTCTCATGCAGAAAAAAATGGTATTACGAAAGATCATACATATGCAAGTGAGCAAGTTAAAGCAAAAAGTGGATGGATTCAGGATAAAGGAAAATGGTATTTCTTTAATGAAGATGGGTCTATGGCTAAAGGGTGGAAAAATATAACTGGAACATGGTATTATTTTGAAAATGATGGGGCAATGGTTTCATTTTCCCTAAAGAAAATTAATGGAAAAACGTATTACTTTGATGATAACGGCGCCATGATTACAGGATGGAAACGTTTTGAAGGAATGGATAAAACAAACTGGCACTACTTTAATGAAGATGGCTCCATGGCTACTGATTGGAATTACATCAATGGAAATTGGTATTATTTTTCTCAATACGGGTATATGGCTAAAGGCTGGAAAACTATCGACGGAAATTGGTATTACTTTAACGAAGATGGCTACATGGTTAAAGGCTGGAAATCTATCAACATGATTTTGTATTACTTTAACGAAGATGGCTCTATGGCAACAGACTGGGTAAAAGTGAATGGTATATGGTACTACATGAATACAAATGGGGAGATGCAAAAAGGTTGGATACAACAAAATGGAAATTGGTACTATTTCCATTCTAATGGCTCTATGGCAACAGACTGGGTAAAAGTGAATGGTACATGGTACTACATGAATGCAAATGGGGAGATGCAAAAAGGTTGGGTACAAGTATTCGGAAAATGGTACTACTTACAATCTAATGGTGCAATGGTAGTAGGAAAACATTTCATTGATGGAAAATGGTATTCATTCAATGATGATGGCGTTATGATGTAACAAAAGGTCTTTTAGACTGAATAAATGAACACCAGATATCTATTTTAAGATATTTCTATAACAAAAAAGACACCTGTGGGGGTGTCTTTTTTGTGTGTTATCTCTTCTTATTAATCTAGAAAAAATAACGTCTTTAAGAATAATGGGTAGTAAATATTCTGGTTCTGGTGCAAAAATTCTAAAACTTTTGCAAGTAATCTTCTAAACTTGGACATACTGATAGTATTACTCTAGAAAAAGGTGTGTGATCGGTATGAAAAAGGAAAATTTGTTCAAATGGAAGCATTATCAACCTGATATGATTTTATTAACTGTGAGATGGTACCTACGGTACAACCTCAGTTTTCGTGATTTGGTAGGAATGATGGAGGAACGAGGTTTGTCTATTGCTCACACCACCATTATGCGTTGGGTGCATCAATATGGACCTGAATTAGACGAAAGAGTACGACGTCATCTTAAGACGACAAATGATTCCTGGAGAGTCGATGAAACGTATGTGAAAGTAAAAGGTCAATGGATGTATTTATATCGCGCAGTAGATTCTGAA
>NZ_CM000745.1:5332805-5333075 GCF_000161455.1 Bacillus pseudomycoides DSM 12442 | reverse complement strand
GAAATGACTTTAGTGAACAAAATATGGTAAGTGTACCTAATCCCTACGTATATCAGACATTACAATCAGTAATTGGTAAACATGTGGTTATTGAAACTGTAAGAGGTAATGTAAGAGGCAAGTTAAAGGATGTGAAACCAGATCATTTGCTCATTGAAGATACGGTACCGTATATTGTACGCATTCAACAAATTGTATGGATTATGCCAAAACAATAATCAAACTACATCTAATTTGATTTATAAAAGATTAGCGTCATAGACGACCAAG
>NZ_CM000745.1:5330160-5332705 GCF_000161455.1 Bacillus pseudomycoides DSM 12442 | reverse complement strand
GTTTCACAGCCTCGTGTGATAACCATCGATAAGAATCCCGCCTATCCTGTAGCAATTGAAGAGTTGAAGAATGAAAAAAAGATGCCTGTAGGCATCCAAATAAGGCGAGTGAAATATCTTAATAACATCGTGGAACAAGATCATCGATTTGTTAAAAAGCGAGTGCGTTCGATGTTAGGATTCAAATCATTCCGTACAGCCACTTACATACTGAGTGGCATAGAAGCGATGCATATGATGAAAAAGAAGCAACTTCATCAAGGGGGAAAGTCTGCCCAAAATCAAAAAGATTTCATTGATAAATTGTTTGGTATCGCATCATAATCTGTAATTTAGTAGGAAATTCAGGTCCTACTTTTTTTATAATTTATTTTTGCACCAGAACCCATTTCCTTCCTTGAAAATTCTAGTTGTTCATTTTATATAAATCATCTTAAATCAACATCAATATCATAATAAATTAGTAAAAATATAGGTATATCCTAATAGAGAAGAATGAGATATTATTACTTAATATACTATATTTATATTCATGTTTAATAAATTATAATAATATGAATTTCATGTTATTGAGAACTATAATTCTTGGATATACGTAAAGAACTGGCGTACAAAAAAAGCCCCCTTACTGTTGCTTTGAAATAAAATTTGATAAAATGTATCTCGGTTTCGTATTTATTTCTCTGAATGAACCCTCGTTTTCTGAGTCGTTTCTGTACCCCTTTTAATCTCTTTACGGTGCCTTATAATTTTCCAAATTAAATCAATTATAGAAAAAATCACCCAAATAATTGTTATCCACCAAATATCGCTTAACGGAATATCCCGAGAATTGAAGAAAACTAAAGTTTTATGACTGGAATCTACATTTAAGACTTCACTAAACAAACCACCAAGTCCAAAAGCAACACCCACACATGTTGTGAAAAATGATATATATATATATACTGTTACGCACCTTGGAATCCCGACTTTCCCTTCGTATGACAAAAAGATTTTAATATAATCGAGAAAAAAAGGGAATAGAAATAATGTTAAGGATTGAAAAAACGTTCGATCATTAATTTCATTTGATGTAAAGAATAGTGTTTCTGAAAGAATGAACAACCAAGTAAATACAGCGTATATAAACCTTATTAAATAATAAGTCATATTCCTCCTCCTAAAATATCCTACCCACTGTATAAAAATTCTAAATATAATTGTCTTTCTTGTTTATTTACATATACTTTATTCAATAATTTCTTCTGTATCCCTGCACTAAGTGTCATCCATATATTCGATTCAGAAAGCTTGTTTGTTGCAACCGATGACAAAAATCTTCAATATCATAAATATATCTTTTAATCATATTACTTGTTTCTATCATTGCAATTATTAATTGGGATCCTTCACCTGAAATGAATCGTATTCTAATTATGTGTGCATTAGTTTTAATCTTCATTGTCGGAGCAATCAGTTCAACATATCATCAATTAAAAAGCTAAGCATCTTCATACATAAAACAGAAAAGAGTCCTAAATTAATAGGACTCTTTTTTATTATTCCTGAAAGTAAACTTTTTAATATTAGTTTAGATTCATTTCCCCTCAAACATTGACTTTACCTCAATTCCCTTGATACCCTCAAAATCTGAAAGGAAAGTATACATTCAAAACACTATAAATAAAGAGGATAAGATAGCTGTAAACAAAAAAGAAAAGCTAAATCTAGATTAGCTTTTTTACATAATTTCCGTCAATGGAAGATAAAATCATTAAATTCGTTTATAATAATTTATAAGATAAGGAGGTGATTCGTATGATAACAAATCAAGTTAAAACAGAAATTTTATTAAACAGAATATCCATGATAATACTAGCTTCTCTTTGTATATCTATTATAGCTTTACTTATGAATTATTTTGAAACAGGACATGTTGAAAATATCCAAATCTTTATTGTCAGCATTCTTGCCATTCTCACATCAGTTTTTTCAATTACTAATTATAAATTTATAAAAAAAGGATGAATACATTTTTTCATCTTCAGTTAACATAACCCCACTTATTGGTATTCAATGTATCTAGAAACCTAGAAAAGTCCCTTCAGAAGAAGATCTGAAGAGACTTTTCATTCACTTAATCAAGATTATCGGAAATATATTTCGCATTTTTGAGAAGCTACTTCTTTGTTATATTCATCGAGAATTTCTTTTAACATTGCTGCATCCGAAGGTAAGTTTTTATTGAAGTTAGACCATCCTTGAAACACCAATTCACTTGGCATTTCAATTAGACCCGTAATAGCATCCCAAAACGCAGCCCAGTTTTCCCCGTAAAAATCAGGAAACACAAGTTTTTCTTTAAATAGCAAGTGTAAATCTCTATTGTTTGTTACTCCGGTTAAATCAATGATCGTTGTTACTTTGTAGTCATTTTTCATTAATTAAAATACACCTCTATTGAATTTTAGATTTATATCGTATCATTCTTAACCTCAATTCAATAATAGTTCACATAATTTTTGTTATCGGAAGCAAACCAGAAAAAACGGAATCTATATAG
>NZ_CM000745.1:5318786-5330060 GCF_000161455.1 Bacillus pseudomycoides DSM 12442 | reverse complement strand
CGATACCCCTAATAGCGGTGCGACAGTAAAGTATGGAGATAACTCAATCGAACTAGACTTTAATGGTTTACAAACAGCAATCCGTAATGGAGATGTAAAAGATGTAGCAATCTTAAGTCCAAAACAAATCGAGCGTTTAATTAAACAAGATAAAATAACGACACCCCATTGGAAAAATCTTGCTCTAAAGTGGACTAAAAGAGACAATGAGTATTTGATAAAAGGTGAAATACCAAAAGACTATTTCAAAATTCATGAATAAGAAGGTGCAAATATGAAATTATACTTTAAAGATACTAAAATAGGCGAAATCACAGATGTTTTTGTAGAAACACCATGGATGTATGGAACAATACATTTAAATGATAATAGTAAACCATTTCAGGAATATTTTCGTGAAATGGTAGATGAGGATAGTACATTTGATTTTGAAAGTATCAATCCTGAATTTCTAGACGATGAAAATTGGTCTATTTTCGATGAAAATGAGGGGAAATATCTAGGAATTGATATTCCAGCTATTCACATCGAAGATACAACAATCGCATGGCGATGGAGATAACAGCTACTCATTTATTGTACAAAGAGAATAGTAAATAAAAAAGCCAACTCCAAATGAACTGCCCTCCAATTGTTAGACACAGTCTAACAATTGGAGGGCAGTTCAATGTATAGTGACCCCGTAAAGCAAAAAAAGAATCCATAATGGGTTCTTTTTTTTTGCTTTACACAATGTAAAAATATGGTTCTTAAATTTACAATGAAACGTAACTTTATATTGTTTTTTAATGAAATTAGAATTGAGATTTATAGAAACCGAATAATAACTATAGAAAAATGTATATTTTCTATGGTTATATTTCGCTTTCTTTTAATGGAAATGAATTTTAAAAGTAATTAAAATTAAAATTAGGTATAACTTCAGATGTAAAATAAATGGAAATTCACAAATGAAAAATAACGGCTTCTTTTATAAATAAAGGAAGCCGTTATCTGGATAAAGTTACTGGTTTTATAGATGATGAATACCCAGCCTGTAGATACTATCATATTTATTTACAGAAGACATTCTGCAATAAATTCCAAAAACCATCTGACATTTCTATTTTTAAGTTTTCAACAACCAAGCCCACAACCACAACACGTAAAAATATAGTATGTATCTTTTTATTATGTAAAAATTAGTTATCTAGGTAATATGAAAGGCCTTGATGTGGGTTTGGAACAAAGGCACGATGTTTTTAAGAAAGACGCGAAGTTTTGAATAAAGTTGCGACGTTTCTAAAAAAGATAAGATGCTTTATCTTTTCAATCAAAGACTTCTATATTAATAAAGGGGTTTAAAAGTAATGAAAAAAGCCTACTTTTTATAAGAAGGTGTCGGTTTAAAATAAAGATGTACTGTTTTGAAATGATCAATACCTAAAACGTAAAAAGTCATAAAAAATAAAGGGTGATACATATTAGGGGTCACCATATCATTTCGGGAAAATTGTACGTTATCAAGACCTAAATCCCCAAAAAAACTTAAAATAAAAGGCCCTACATATTATATATGACTAATATGTTAGGACCTTTTATTTTTGGTAATGGGGTGCTACCCCATCGCCATCGAGCTAAGGTTTTGAAGTACCCCCTAAATGAAAATTTTCTTTCTCTACAGTTAGTTATTTTGAGAAATCAGCTCATTTTTTTGTTTTGGGGGTGTTTACTTTTCTTAAGTTGATGGGCATGACATAGTAAGCCCCAAAAAGTAATTATTGTTTTAGTACCCATGATATTAGGTGGTTTGATTGGTTGGTTTGTTCCCATCATTGCCAATTGGATACTAAAACTTCCAGTAGTTCCAATGGAGAAGTTAATTTTACTCATTACATTCTTTAACAGCTTATGGGTTTCAAGTATTGCCACCGTTATTGGAACAATAGCAGGTTTATTATTAGGCTTTATTATTTTAAATGAGAGTCTCGAAGTCACAATTTCCTACAATAATTTACAATTAAAATTTGGAGAAAAAATAAATGTCATTGAGAAACAGGATATTTTAGCAATCTATATAGAAAATAAGCATTTAATTATCCTTGGGCAAAAGAGTAATGAATTATATAGAGAAGTTATTGAAGTGAAGAAGGATACTGTACGAGAAGCTTTTAATAAGCATCAATATCCATGGTATGAAACTGATCCATTTAGTAGCGAATATGAGCGATGGGCTTTAGGACATACTGATTTTCCCGAAAAAATTAATGTATTACTTTATGCTAGAGACCGTGCATTGAAAGAAAAGAAAAAGGTAGATGCTAAATATCTACGAGAAGATTTAGCTCAGTTAGGAGCTGTCATTAGAGATGAAAGAAATGGTCAGTACGTGAGACTTGCCCAAAATGCTAATTTTGATGTTTAGCATTTGACTCGAATTGTATGCTATTTTTAATCGAACTTTATTTCAACACAGCTGATTTTCCATGGTAATAGATAAAGGAGACGGGTTTATCGTCTTCTTTTTTGGAATTTGTTACTATGTAAATAATCCTAATCGTGGCTATTCTCCGAAATGCTGGCGATGCCTCATGTTCATCAAGCTAAGGATTTGGAACCACCCAAAAATGAAAATTTCACCTTTTAATAGTTATTTATAGAATTCAGCTCATTTTTTTGTTTTGGGGGAACAATTAATTTCTTAAGTTGATGGGCATGATATGGTGAGGCCATATAGACAAAATGGACGGACATCAATTCGAAGTATACCTAAAAGCTCTCTTTCGAGTGTTGGGTTATTCTCCAACAGTCACAAAACAGTCAAATGATTTCGGAGCGGATCTGATATTGAAGGGGAAAAATCGTATTGTAATCCAGGCAAAACGCTACGGGATGAAAAATAGAGTCGGCATTAGTGCCGTACAAGAGATATATGCAGCACAAGCCTATTACAAAGCAAATGAGGGCTGGGTTGTAACGAACAGTGTGTATACAAGGCAGGCGAAAGAATTAGCGGAAGCTTGTCATGTAAAACTAATCGATCGTGTAGAACTTCAGAAATTGATTAATAAAATCAATCCCGAATATTCGGCTGAAGATGTGTATCAAGGGGTAAAACCTGCAGAACGGAAATGTCCAACATGTAAACATGATTTAGTCGTTCGTAATTCAAATAAAACAGGAAATAAGTTTTTTGGCTGTTCACAATATCCCACATGTACACATACAGAACCAATTCATACATGAGCTGTGATGAAAATCCGGCTCTTTTTTCATTTGTTTAAAGAATACATGAAAAAAATCAGTTTAACTGAAAAATGACCCTTCAGATTTAGTTGTATGGCGTTTTGATGTAGTTATTAATATAATAAGTCATATTTGTTATAAAAACGCATGTAAAGGGAGAAAGGGAATTTAAATGCGTTTTTAGGTTTTTTAGGGAAAATAAAAAGGGTAGCCAGTATTTACGACTTAACCCTTTGTCTACGATCTGACGAATTGCTTCGTTTCGATTCTTCAGCTTATTTTCATGCCAATAATTTTCTATTTGCTTAACTTGTTCTTTTGTAAAAGTAACTAAAGAGACATATATCGATATAACTCTTCGGCAAATAAAGACAGCTCTTGTTTTTGATGCATATTCATAAAAAGCACGTCACCCTTTCTCATTAACATAAGAGAATAGTAACGTGCTTTTAACTTCAAGAATAGTCTAAATCCTTAAGTTGATGGATGTGTGGTAGGACCTCTAAAGATACAAAATATAAAAGGATGATCGTAATCAATCTTTGATTAAGACCATCCTTTATACATTCTTAATTTAAATCTTCACCATTAGAAGCAATGACTTGCTTGTACCAGTTGAAGCTTTTCTTTTTGTAACGTTTTAATGTTCCATTACCTTCGTTATCCTTATCTACATAGATAAATCCGTAACGTTTTTTCATTTCAGCAGTAGAAGCACTTACAAGGTCAATAGGCCCCCATGTAGTATAACCGATTAAGTCCACACCATCAGCGATAGCTTCCTTCATTTCAGCAATATGATCATGGAAATAGCTAATACGGTAATCATCATTTACGGACTCATTTTCTAAAATATCAACAGCACCAAAACCATTTTCAACGATAAATAAAGGAATTTGGTAACGGTCGTATAACGTATTTAAAGCAATTCGAAGGCCTTTCGGATCGATTTCCCATCCCCATTCAGATGCTTCTAAGTATGGGTTTTCTACGCCTCCTAATTGTAAGTTACCATCAGAAGTCTTATGTTCTTCAGGAGTTGCAGAGGCCGTACCGCTGTTATAATAACTGAAGCCTAAATAATCTACTTTATGAGTACGAAGAATTTCTTCATCACTAGGTTCCACTTTAATTGTAATATTATGTTCAGCAAAGTAGCGCTCCGTATAGGAAGGATAGTATCCACGTACTTGTACATCTGTGAAAAACACTGTTTCACGATCTAACATCATGGCTGTCCACACATCTTCTGGATTACAAGAATAAGGATAAGTTGGAGCATAGGCAAGCATACAACCAATTTTGCTATCCGGAATAAGCTCATGACCTGCTTTTACTGCTAGGGCACTGGCAACAAATTGGTGATGAGCCGCTTGATATTGTATGTGTTTTACATTTTCTCCTTCCTCAAACTCAAGTCCACCGCCAGTAAATGGGGCATGGATAACAAAATTAATTTCATTAAATGTCATCCAATATTTTACTTTATCTTTGTAGCGAGTAAAAAGAGTTCTAGCAAAGCGCTCATAAAATTCTATTAGTTTACGGTTTTTCCAACCACCATAATTTTTCACCAAAGCGAGTGGCATTTCATAGTGAGAAATGGTAACAATAGGCTTAATGTTATATTTTGCTAACTCAGAAAATATGTCATCGTAAAATTTTAAGCCTTCTTCATTTGGTTCTAATTCGTCACCATTTGGGAAAATACGAGTCCATGCAATACTCATCCGGAAGCATTTAAAGCCCATTTCAGCAAACAGGGCGATATCTTCTTTATAGTTGTGATAAAAATCAATTGCAGTGTGGTAAGGATAATAGCCTTCCATTGAATAATCTTGTGGGCTAAAAACACCATGTGGTAATATGTCTGCTGTAGAAAGGCCTTTTCCTTTTTCTTGGTATGCACCTTCTATTTGGTTTGCTGCCGTTGCACCACCCCATAAAAAGTCTTTTGGAAACGGTTTTGAGAAGCTATTCAACATTATGTGTCCCTCCAAAATATGTTCAACCAATTGGGAATAAGCATAGTTCATTCCCAATCAGCTAGATATTATTAAAATATTAGAGTTAATAAATCTTCATTTTTAGTAATTTGTTCTTTATTTGTTTCAATGATATCCGTATACTGTGCAGTATTTGTAATAATTACAGGTGTTGTTACAAGGTAGCCAGCCTCTTTAATTTTTTCCATATCAAAGTCGATTAAATGTTGCCCTTTTGTTACTTTGTCACCCGTTTTAACATGTGCATTGAAATATTTTCCTTCTAATTGAACCGTATCAATTCCAATATGAATAAGAATTTCTGCTCCATCATCTGATGTAATACCAACAGCATGTCCAGTAGGGAAGAGCGTTGTAATGACACCGTTTACTGGTGAATGGACTTCACCAACAGTTGGCTCAATCGCAATCCCTTTTCCCATTGCCTCAGATGCAAATACAGCATCTTTTACTTGGTTTAAAGGAGTAATGGCTCCTGTTAAAGGACTTACAATTCCTTCTTTTTTTACAACCGTTGCACCAGCTTCTTTAGATGTTTCTGTATTTTGTAGTTCCTCTTTATTCTCGTAACCTAAGAAATATGTTAAGGCTGCTGCTCCCCCTACTGTCATGATAATCATTAAGAAATATGGAAGCCATGGTGTAGTTGTACCACTTAGTGTAAATATAGAATGAAGGGCAAAGGCATTGTTTTCAGCTTTAAATGCCCCAATGAAAGCACCACCAATTGCTCCGACAATAACAACATATTTTAATGTACGTTTATGAGTTGCAATTAATCCGTATAGAATTGGTTCTGTTACACCTGCAAGTATCCCTGTTAATGCTGTTGAACCGGCAAGAGATTTTGTTTCTTTGTTTTTTGTTTTTAAGAAGATACCTAGTGCGATACCCGTTTGAGCAAATGTACTTGCAGCCCACATTGGGTCGATTGGGTCTCCACCGTTCATTAAGTTTTCGATACTCATTGGAACAAGAGCCCAATGTAATCCAAACATAATAAGGAAAACCATGGTACCACCAACAACAGCCCCAGTTAATAGTCCGCTATGTTCACTTAAGAAATTAATTCCTGTAGCAACCGATTTACCTACATAGGTTCCAAAAGGGCCGAATGCGATAGCAGCTAATGGTACGATAATCATTAATGAAAGCATTGGTACTAAGAACATTTGTAAATCTTTGTATATAACTTTTTTCAAGAATTTCTCTAATTGAGCGTAAATAAGTACTGAGATAAATGATGGTACGATTTGAGAAGAATAGTCCATCAAGATAACTGGTATTCCTAGGAATGAGCTTGTATCTCCATTAGCTAATAAAGCTGTAAAGTTTGGTTCTAATAGAGCGGCTCCAATAATACCACCCATGTATGGGTTAGCTCCTAATTTCGTAGCTAAAGTAAAACCTATCATAATAGGCAAGAAGTATAGAATAGCATTACCAGCGGCAGATAAAATAGCATACGTACCACTTTTATCTGATAACAAATCAAACATGACTAATACGCCTAAAAGAGCCTTCAGCATACCTGCTCCGGCAAGCGGTGCTAGTAATGGAGTAAACGTACCAGAAATTAATTCAAATATTTTTCCAGAAAGCGATGTTTTTTCTTCAGATGTTTCATTAGCATCTTTTGAAAAGTTACCGATTTTATTAATTGCTTTAAATACATCAGAAACATGGCTACCAATTACTACTTGTTGTTGGCCACCAGTTTGAACAACGCTAATAACACCTTTCACATTTTCTAATGCTTCTTTATTTACTTTGTTGCTGTCTTTTACTTTAAAGCGTAAGCGTGTAGCACAATGTTCTAAACTATTGACGTTATTCTCTCCACCAATATGTTGGAGAATTTCTTTAGCTAAGCTTGTATAGCTCATTTATAGCACTCCTTTAATTTTATTTTTATAAAAAAAACCTGAGTTGATTTTTCTTATTCGAAATAATGAACTCGAATAAGAAAAATCAACTCAGGTTTTGCCTGCCGAACAGTCACAATCCTGTGGTTCAATTATTATGTCTTTCTCGTGATTTAATACGGTTAATGTGAAGCATTAAATAAAGCATTTCATCTTTGTTTGTTTTTTTACCATAAGTAGACTCAATATAAGCTTTTACCTTTTGGGTACATTGATAAGCTTCAGGATATTTTGCCTTTACTTGTTCATATAATTCTTTCTCACCTTCAATAGTAGATTGATTATGAGTCAGTCTATAGGCAAAATATCTTAAATGAGTAACAAAGCGACTATAATTAATTGAATTTTCATCTAGCTCTAAACCGTAATGATATTTAACGATAGTAAGAACATCATTTACCATTTTCGTCATATTCATCGTGTCTTCCATATCATTTTGGTTTTGTTGAGCATTAATGAGGTGAAGAGCAATCGAACCAGCTTCATCCTCAGGTAGCTTATAACCAGTTTTCCTTTCAATGATTTGTAATGCGTGTAAGGCAACTTCATATTCATTGCGATAGAATTTCTTTACTTCCCAAAGCAACGCGTTTTTGAGTATGAAACCTTGTTGAAAGCGAGAAATTGAAAAACTAATATGATCGGTTAAGGTAAGATAAATATTATCACCAATTTTTCCAGGTAACTTTGATTTAGCGTAGGTGATAATTTCATCCGATAAATCCAAATGTTCGGATGGAATTTCGTTAATGAGATGGGCTAATTTATCTGTTAAACCTTTTGCTTCTAAAACAAATGTTTTATCAACTTGGGAAGGATCAATATCTTCGCCCGATTTTTTTTTGAAAGCAATACCTTTACCCATGACAATCATTTCTGTATTATTATCATTTTCTACTAAGACTACGTTATTGTTTAATACTTTTTTGATTTTCATATATCATCACCTACTTATTAGCCTAAATAAAAAACCTAAATTCATACCAAAAATACAGCATAATTGTATTCTTGGTATGAATTTAGGTTTTGCCTGCCGAACAGTCACAATCCTGTGTGAAAAGTATTCAATTACTGTTTATCTTTATCCACTTGTATTATAACTATGTTTGATAACGTTTTCAAGAGTTTTTTTGAATGAGGTTGATCTTTTTTAACCATATGCATAGCTTCGATACCACTGTATGCCACTCTGTATTTGTCACATCTCCAAATTTTCCGTTTGCTTTTCCTGCATCAAATTCACCCTTGTCTGTGTCGAATGCATCTGTCACTGTTTGGCCATCTAACTGTCATGTGCCTCGGACATATTACAATCCTTCTGGAAATGTATCCGCAATGGCTAGATTTTTCACAAGACTAGCAAGAAGCGTATTTCTTGTTCGAATCGTATACGCCAGTTCATCCCCTATTTCTGTAATTGTATTTTGTAGGTTCTTCACTGTTTTATCGGATTCTATGATTTGATCTTGTAGAATCAAGAAACTATCTCCGCTCATTTCACTGTCGTTTAGAAAATTACAAGAAAAAGATTTATTTCTTTCCACGCAGATAAAGTGTCTCTCACCATTTTCCTATCTATTTCGATATTTAGATACTAATTACAAATAAATAATATATGATTCTCACAAAAAATATAGTGATATTTTGTCGAAAATTGTACTATTTTGATATTTTATAGTAATATTTTGTCTTGAGTTATACCTGACGGCAAATAATTTATGAATCTATAAAGGAACAATGTGAAAATTTATCATTTAATCTAATTAAAAGGAGAAGGTAATGAATAATTCCATCGACATACAACACTTGTGTGATCTCGCACATAAAGCCTTTAATGTACCTGTTCATATTTTATCTACAGACAAAAAAATCTTATATCATTCTATTTCTGATGATGTCTGTAGTCCATTTTATTCTTCTAAAGAAGAACATCTTAGTGACATTTATCAAGAAAATGATCCCAATAACTTCCCACTTTTCAGATGTAACAGTTATCTTGAAAATTTCGTCCTAATTCATATAGTAAATCATGATTATATAAAAGGGTCTATTATAATCGGTCCCACTATACATCCAAAGGGCTCAAGTGATATAACCTTTAAAATTCGGAAAGAATTTAACTCAAATAATAAAATTCAAGAAAGGCTAGCCTATTATCAGTGCCTACCTGAGATTAAAAAAACTACTTTAATTGATATCGGAATCTTATTACATTACATGATTTTCAATGAAAAGTTAGATGTAGGTATCGTTTTAGAAAAAAATAAATTGCTAGAGGAAGTTCCCTATAAAATTGTGAAACCTGATTTATATATTTTAAAACGCCGACAAAATAATCCTGAAACTCACAACATGGCATTAGTACATAATTATTTTTTAGCAATCAAAGAAGGAAATAAAGAAAAGTTATTACAATATATGTATGCAATTCCAAAAGAAGGTGATGGGATTGTTTTAGCAGCAGATCCACTCAGAAACCAAAAGGTTCTTGGAATTATTGCGATTACTCTAGCTACTCGATATGCGATAGATGGTAACCTTCCATCAGATATTGCTTTTTCTCTTAGTCTTTTGTATATACAAACTATGGAACAACTAGATAACGTAGACTCTGTAAAGCGATTGTCAGGAGACGCTTTACGTACTTTTGCAGATCGTGTGAAAGAATACAATGCGCAAAAGTATTCAAAAACGATTACTGCATGCCTGAATCATATTAGAAAAAATGTTTACAATGAAATATCTCTCAATGAACTCGCTGATTATTTGGCGATTACCCCTACTTATTTATCTAAATTATTTAAAAAAGAAGTGGGAATTCCTTTAAGTGAATATATTCAAAGGGAACGAGTAGAAGAAGCAAAAAAATTATTAACACTAACTACATATCCATTATTAGATATTTGTACTTTGCTTAACTTTCATGACCAAAGTTATTTTATAAAGGTTTTTAAAAAAATTACAAACATGACTCCTAGACAGTATCGTGAAAAATATACCGTAATATAAGCTTAGAATCTGTTTCTGGTGCAAAAACTTTAATATACGTGTAAGTAATCTCTAAAACTTGAGCATACTGTTTCTATTACTCTAGAAAGGGTACGTGATTTTGTGAAAATGATGGAGAAACGGGGTTTATCCATTTCTTATACAACTATTATGCGTTGCGTTCATCAGCATGGTTCTGAATTGGACAAATGAATCTGATTTCACCTCAAACCAATGACTCTTGAAGAGTCCATGAAACATATATCAAAGTAAAAGGGCAATGGATATATTTATATCATGATGTTAATTTGAAAGGAAACACAAACCAATTTTCTTCAAGTGAAACAAGAAACCAGAAGGCTGCAAAGCGCTTTTTCAAGAAAGCTTTGCGGCCTTTTCATGTTTTAAAACTTCTTGTTATAACGGATCGATAAGAATCCATTTTATTATTTTCATGTTAAGTATTGAGGTGGTTGGAATGAATTGTATTTCAGAGGTTTTTTATGACTATATAAAGATGTTTTTGAATAATATGGTAAATTAAAGAGCGTGATAAATTAAGTATTTATTAATAGTAATATTGGAAATTATTCCATAAAACTTAATAATATAACATATATTACTTAATATATCTACATTTTATGCAATTATACATACCCAAATAAAGGTAAAAAAGTATAAGTAATACCATTAAATTATTCTATAAGTATTTTTCTAAAATAAAAACTAACCTCCTCTAAATTAATATAGTTATTTTTTCATTGTATATATTAAGTTGTAATCATTATAATTAATACAATAGAATTCATCATTAATTTTATTAGTATAATATCCTCTCACTCATATTAAGTATGTAACAATAAAATCATCAAATACATAAGATAAAATTCTACTATTTACGACAAAATCTTACTATATACGCATCGGAAATTTAATGTTTTAATAAATAACATAACTGGTACGACCACTAAGAAAGGGGCAAATTACACTAAATAGGAGTTTAGTAAAGTTGCAAGTAACATTATGTTGGCTTTAAAATTCTTAATATTCAGTTACTTTTAAAAAAGGGATCTCGAATCACAAAAGTATCATATTTGTACAAAATTGGTTTTAAGTTTCTACATAGCAAA